>NZ_JBFRVX010000132.1:0-5143 GCF_041475345.1 Vibrio sp. 10N.222.48.A3
CGGCCATCAGGCGAGGTGCAAATTCCACTACATGGGTTTCCAACCCAAGGTTTTTGACTGCGTTTGCGGCTTCTAAGCCAAGCAGACCACCACCAATAACGACGCCAGATTTGCTGCCTTTGCTAGATAGTTCAATGGCGTCTAGATCTTCAATGGTGCGATAAACGTGGCAGTGTTCTTGGTCGTTACCGTGAATAGGGGGAACAAAAGGGAATGAACCGGTTGCCAGAATTAAGGTGTCATAACTCTCGGTATGTCCCGATTCAGTCACAACGCACTTATTTTCAGTATCCAGTTGAGCGACTCTCGCGTTGAGAAGGTAATTGACGCCATTGCTTTGGTAATACTCTTCGCTGGTTAATGCCAAATCATCAGCATTTCCGCGCTTGAAGTAAGCGGTCAACTGAACACGGTCGTAGGCCAACCTTGGCTCTTCACTAAAAGTAATCACATCAAACTCATCACTCTCTGATTGCAGGATGTTGTCGATAAATTTGTGTCCAACCATGCCGTTACCCACAACGACGATTTTCTTCTTGCTCATAATCCATTCCTTATTCTCGGCGTCACCATCACTAGCATCTAATTTCTAGTCGTTAGCAGATGAATACCGGGTTGAGATTCCACTCAATTCATAATCATCAAGAAAAACAAAAATGTTTTTTCTAAGTCTTGGTTTTTAGTGGAGCAAGTAGGGTGCCAGATTGCGGGTTGTTCATTTAAATAAAATTTAATTTATATTTTTCAGTGGTTTAAAATTTGGCGGTGGCACGCAATTACCCCTAAAGTGGTATGTAATTTTTTTGTTAGATTTATATAAATGAGCGTTTGTGGTGCAACTTTCCGCAAGATGGTGCAAAAATTAAGTTTCTATCTTGGTTAAGTTGAAATCTATTCAGTATTGATATTTTGTTTTTTTATTAAGTGATTGTTTTTAATGTTAAATATTTCTTTTTTGTCGGCTGGTATTAAGTGGCGTGCTATTTGCTTGGTTTGAGTTATTACAATTATGGATAATTGAGCGAGAAACGGATGACCGATTCAAACAGCGGTTGGATAAAATCAACCTGTGCTTATTGTGGTGTAGGGTGTGGAATAGAAGCGAGACCGACATCGTTAGGAAAACTAGAAGTACGTGGTGATAAAGATCATCCATCAAACTATGGGAAGCTATGTACTAAAGGGATTGCGCTTGGTGATACTGTCACGCCTTTAGGGCGCCTAACACAGCCTGCTCATATTCAGAATGAGCAAAAACAAGAGCTGGATTGGAACAGTGCCACTCAGTTGGTTGCAGACAAATTCAATCAAACGATTGAAGAATTTGGAGCCGATTCGGTTGCGTTCTATGTTTCTGGTCAGCTGCTTACTGAAGACTATTATGTTGCCAATAAATTGATGAAAGGCTTCATCGGCAGTGGCAACATCGACAGTAATTCTAGGCTGTGCATGGCTTCAACCGTGGTTGGGCATAAGCGAGCATTTGGCGCAGACACCGTACCTGTCTGTTATGAAGATCTCGAGCAAGCCGATCTGGTTGTGATTACAGGCTCCAACCTAGCATGGTGTCATCCGGTACTTTTCCAAAGGCTAAGAGCCGCGAAACAAGCCAACCCTGCATTGAAAGTCATCGTCATCGACCCGCGTTATACCGACACCTGTGAAATCGCAGACATTCACTTGGCATTGGAATCTGGCTCAGACGTGGCGCTGTTTAACGGTTTATTGGGTTACCTCGACGATAACGACAAGCTAGATTCAGACTATATAGAAAACCACACTCAAGGCTTTACTGAAGCGATTCGTTCTGCAAGTCATTATTGTTATACCGAATCAGACTATACCGAATCAAGTAAGGGAGACAAAAGCGTTCCTGAGCTAACAGGGCTTACTGAACAGCAACTTGAACAGTTCTACCAGTTGTTTGCATCTAACGAGAAGGTGCTCACCATCTATTCCCAAGGCGTAAATCAATCCACACAAGGGTGTGACAAGGTAAACGCCATTATTAATTGCCATTTAGCCACTGGGAAAATTGGCAAGCCGGGCGTGGGGCCATTCTCTGTAACGGGTCAGCCGAACGCAATGGGTGGGCGTGAGGTGGGCGGCCTAGCCAATACCTTAGCGGCGCACTTTGAGTTTGGTGATCCGCAATCACACCAAACGGTGAGCGAGTTCTGGCAAACCGACAGCTTAGCCACACATGCGGGTTTAAAAGCGATCGACCTGTTTGGTGCCATGAATGAGGGAAAAATCAAAGCGGTGTGGATCATGGCAACGAACCCAGTCGTGAGCCTGCCTGATAGCGAAAAAATCAAAGCCGCACTAGAGAAGTGCCCATTTGTGGTGGTGTCTGATTGTATTGCCGATACTGAAACCATACGCTTGGCCGATGTGGTGCTGCCCGCGCAAGGGTGGAGCGAGAAGTCGGGCACCGTGACTAATTCTGAGCGTCGAATCTCGCGCCAACGCCGTATATTACCAAGCCCAGGGGAAGCCAAACCTGATTGGTGGATATTAAAAGAAGTCGCGCAAAAAATGGGATTCAAAGAGCAGTTTGAGTATCGCCACGAAGGCGAGATCTTCAAAGAGTATTGCGAGATGACTGCGCTTGGTAATGAAACAGGTAAAGCGCGTGACTTGTGCTTAATAGGGCTCACTCAATTGGATGAAAAAGGCTATGGTGAACTCACTCCGCAACAATGGCCAGTACTTGAATATCAACCAGAGATCATTGAACAGCGCATGTTCACCGACGGCGAGTTCTTTACTGAATCTGGCAAAGCGCAGTTTATCGCGGTTGAGCACGACAAGCCGATTGCTGATACCAGTGTCGAATTCCCACTTATCATGAACACAGGCCGAATCCGAGACCAATGGCACACCATGAGCCGCACGGGCTTGGCCGCAGGTTTAGGCGAACACACACCAGAACCCTTTGTTGCCATGCACCCAGATACGGTTGCAGCACTTGGTTTAGAAGAGTTCGGCTTAGATGAATTTGGGCTAGATGCTTTCAACCACACCACTATTAATCCAGTGGTGAAAGTGCGCAGTGAACAAGGGGAGTGCCAAGCTCGCTTAGTGGTAACCAAAGAGATGCGCCGCGAACAAGTCTTCATGCCTATTCACTGGAATGCACCGACCGCCAAAGACAGCAAACCGTGTGACCTGATCTTGCCTCATACCGATGCGGCTTCAGGCCAGCCAGAGTTTAAACACACCCCAGTGGTGGTTGAGCCGTGTGGTTATCGTAGTGAAGCCGCACTGGTCAGTGACAAAGTGATGGATTGCAGCGGATTTGATTACTGGGTGCGCCAAAGAGTGGAGGGCGGTTTTCTGTATCGCATATCTTCCTCTAAGAACCCAATGGAGTTGGTGATTCAGCTTGCTAACACACTCGATGCTTTACCAGAACCGAATGCAGAAGCAATTAAGTCACTCCATTATCACGGCAACAAATCATTCAAGAACTACGGCTCTGCCAAGCTGGATCAATTTGGCGTGAAGCAAGCGTTCGTAGTCAACAGTAAGCTCGACCATCAAAGCATCGAATGGCTAGTGGAGTGCCTAACCCGAGAAGCCGATCAAGAGTTCGAAGCCGAGTTTTTGAGTGCCATGGCAAAGTAGTTATTACCTCTTATTCATCCATACTTATAACGTAGACGCCGACTATCATGTCGGCGTTTTTGTTTGAGAGCACGACACCCAAGATATGAACAACTCACATATTGGGTGGTTTTCTGCTTTTCGTCATGTCTGATACGAAGATAAGTAGGTAAGATGATGTTATTAAATGGGTTATTGGACCTAGTGCAGCGCGTCTTGGAAACTAGACAGAATTGTTTCAGAGACAAAATTCAGGATTATTCTGTCTAACATAGCTGTTATGTGATTAGGTGTGAATGTTTAGGTAGAGTGGAAAATGTATGAAAAATTCTGAAGTGACGTCCTTATAAAAATACAAGCCCCTGAATCAATTCACACTAGATATTATAGCTTCAGAACGCATTAACTATGCACTACCTGAGTCATTTAATGATCCTTTCGATACGAAATGCTCGTTTCCCAGCAATACCGCCATGACTTCATCTACTAATGTAAATAAAATCGCACGAGCCTTTCCCAATGAGCCAGACATTATGGCATTCAAACTCAAAAATGTAATTCCAGATATTGATAGGTTTCATCATCATTTGAAAACTTTGGAATCGTATTACTGACAGAAAACGCAACTGATATTCTAATGTGGTCTCATTATGCTGATAATCACAATGGAATTTTTATTGAGCTAGAAAGAAACGAGCAGAATGAATTGGGCAATCATGAGGTAACTAGAAAAGTAAAATATACTAAAAGTTATCCGTCATTGAATACAAAAATTTTACTTGAAAAAGATAGGTTTAATGCATCATTGCAAAGAGATTTTATACACAAAATATTTGCAATGGAAATATGAAAAAGAGTTGCGAACTTTTAAACCACAAGGTGATAGAGGTTATCCGTTACCCGGAAAAATCTTATCAATCTCTTTTGGCGTAAGAGCGTCACCAATAGACATTGAAATAGTCAAGAAATTAATAGTGGGCACGGAAATAAAGTTGTTCCACGCTGAGTTAAAGCAAGGGGATTTTGGCATTAAGTTCAAAAAATCACATAATAAAAATGTTAGTTGAAGCGTGTATTATAAAGGCCTCGTAGTAGAGGCCCTTAGGAACTAGTTGTTTGGCGTACCACCAAGACAGATTAGTTCGTTTGCTTCGTCTTTTGTCAAATCACTAAGTAAAAGATCTAGTGTTACTTGAGTACGTCGTTCAGCGGAACCAAATTTATCAATGCCACCGCACTTTACTGTGTCAATTTTTACTAGTGCAATCGTTTGACCTTTATCTTTAACCTCAACATTTAGGTAACGCATATAAGTAGCCATATCCCACCACCAGTTTGCAGAATATGTTAGTTTTGGGGCGTCTGTGGTTTTTGAGTTGGACTGAGAGATATCAATAACTTGGTAGTCATATCCGTATTCGTCTAATTTTGCAGCAATGATTTTTTTAATTGAGTCTTTTGTTCGGCCATCGTCAATTATCAGTAGTTCCTTGTTTTCTAAATACGTTGTATCTAGTTTTTGTAACTCAACAAT
>NZ_JBFRVX010000133.1:0-8462 GCF_041475345.1 Vibrio sp. 10N.222.48.A3
AGAAGAGCTAGAGCAATTTGACAACGAAGCACTTCTAGAGCGTCGTTACCAGCGTCTAATGAGCTACGGTTACTGCTGATAAGGGACCTTAGCAAGGTATAAGACCTGCTTTCCGTAACAAGTTGATGAAAGGGTTGGACTCAGTGCCAACCCTTTTTTATTATTAAAACATTCTCCTTTCTCATTAGTACACACGGCTCACTTAACCCCATGACTCACTTAATCGAAACTTTTACCTCTGCATTTCAACAAAGCGATCTCAAACCTCGTCGGTTAGTCGTTGCTTTCAGTGGTGGTGTCGATTCTCGAGTGTTATTGGAATTGGCCGCGAAATACGCTAAGTCCCATCACATTGAGTGCTGTGCGGTGCACGTTCATCACGGTCTCAGTAAGAATGCTGATCTTTGGGCTGAGCAATGCCAAACATGGTGTGATGCGTCGTCGGTTCCTTTAGCCATCGAGCGAGTATCTCTAGATATTAACAGCGGAGAAAGTGTTGAAAAGCTGGCTCGAGATGCTCGTTATGATTCGCTTCAGAAGCACCTTAGTTTTGGTGATGTTCTAATTACAGGCCAACATATTGATGACCAACTTGAAACTTTCTTGCTGGCATTAAAACGTGGCAGTGGTCCGAAAGGACTCTCTTCAATGGCGAAAGTGATGTCGTTTGGCGAAGCGTTTATTGTGAGACCTCTGCTGTCTGTGACTCGATTAGACATCGAAGCGTCGGCTCACGATATGGGGTTAACTTGGGTCGAAGATGAGAGTAATCAGGATCTGCGCTTTGATCGAAATTTCATTCGTCATCAAGTCACTCCGACGTTGACAGAGCGCTGGCCTAGCTTTCGAGAATCGGTCTGTCGCAGTGCTCAATTATGTGCAGAACAAGAGTCGCTACTCGACGAACTGCTTGAGTCTCACTTACAACAAGCTTTGGGAGGCTGTAACAGTAAGAGCCAGAGCTTAAGCATTGATTCGTTATCTCAGCATTCTGATTTGTTACGAGCACGTTTGATCAGAATGTGGCTCAGCCATTGCAATCAACCGATGCCAAGCCAAAAGCAGCTAAAACTTATTTGGGATGAAGTGGCTTGTGCTCAGGCAGATGCCAATCCTAAGCTGGTGTTGAATGATGTTGAGATTAGGCGCTTTAATAATCAGCTCTATTTGGTACAAGACACCAAAGATTTGTCGAGCTGGAAAAGTGAAATCTTGATTGATGAGAATTTATTATTGCCTGATGGTTTAGGTGAGATCCATTTAAAAGCGGTGTCGAGTGGTAGTGCATCTCATAACCGAGATGTACAACGTTTTTCCCTTACTAAAGCCAACGGAACCTTACGAGTGATCTTTAACCCTGAAGGAGTGTCGGCTCACCCAGTTGGTCGTGGTCATAGTCGAAAACTCAAGAAGCTTTTTCAGGAATACCAAGTACCCAGCTGGTTAAGACGTAGAACGCCGATATTAATGGATGGCGATCGAGTGATCGCTGTTTTAGGCCTATTCGTAGATAAAAACTACGAAGGTCAAGATTGTGAAGCGCTTTGGAGCAAGTAGAAAAAGTTTGTGTCACAATTCACCGTCACTTTAATAAAAATAATTAATGGAATATGCAATGAAGAAAATTACACTAGGATTAGTTCTTGGATTTGGACTATTGAGTGGTAACGCTCTGGCGGGTGATGTTGCTGCGGGTCAAGCTAAAGCGGCAATCTGTGCGGCTTGTCATGGCGCAGACGGTATCGCAATGATCCCAGGATATCCAAATCTTAAAGGCCAAAACGAGCAATACATCGCTTCATCAATTAAGGCATATAAGAACGGCCAGCGCACCGGCGGTTTGGCGGCTGTAATGCAGGCTCAGGCTTCAATGCTGAGTGATGAAGATATTGCTAATCTAGCTGCTTACTACTCAAGCCTTAAGTAAAATCTTCTTAAAGCGCTGATTAAACAAGATGATAAATTTCGAGCCAGAGCTTTAATGCTCTGGCTTTTTTCATTGAATGTTTACTATAGCTAACCGATAATGAGCTATTCGCACAGTTTAAGGGATGAACATGAAAAAGATTGAAGCCATTATCAAGCCATTCAAACTTGATGATGTACGTGAAGCACTTGCAGAAGTGGGTATTACGGGTATGACAGTATCTGAAGTTAAAGGCTTTGGACGTCAAAAAGGTCATACTGAGCTATACCGTGGCGCAGAGTACATGGTCGATTTTTTACCTAAAGTGAAATTGGAAATTGTTGTGACCGACGAAGTGGCTGACCAATGTGTTGATACCATTATCGAAACGGCTCAAACAGGTAAAATTGGTGACGGTAAGATCTTCATTACTGAAGTTGAACGTGTGGTACGTATTCGTACTGGCGAAGAAGACGAAGACGCCGTATAAAAAAACTATTACCTTAAAAGGAGCGTTTATCGCTCCTTTTTCATTTCTGGTAGGGTGCTGTATGTTTAAGAAAACCATCATTGTTATCACGCTATTGATAACGCTTGCTGTTGTTAGCTTTCATATTATCTTCGTGATCCCGAATAAACCCAATTTGATCACTTCTTCTCAAAATACTAGCAACGATATCTACAGCTGCTACCAAAACTCAGCCCCGAAAGCGATTGATGTGTCTGATGGCCTAGACATTACCGTGTGGAATATCTATAAGCAAAACCGAAATAATTGGCAAAGTGAGTTAAATCAGCTGTCAGCCGGTAGCGATTTAGTTTTGCTGCAAGAAGCGAGTATGACAGAAGGGCTTCGCCAATGGGTAACGAGTGGTCAATGGGGAAGTACTCGAGTGAATGCATTTGAAGCTTTTGAACAAAGTGCAGGCGTACTCAACCTAGCGACGCATCTACCGATTGAAGCTTGTGCTTATACTCATGAAGAACCTTGGCTTCAATTACCTAAATCTGCACTTTGGTCTCGCTATCTGCTAAGTAATGGCGAAGAACTGGCTGTGATTAATATCCATGCGGTGAACTTTACCTTTGGTACGGAAGATTATGAGGCTCAGCTCAAGAGCTTAACCGACAATCTCCAAAAGTATCGTGGGCCTGTTATTTTTGCTGGGGATTTTAACAGTTGGAGTGAAGCTCGCTTTGCTGTATTGAAAGATGCGTTGGAACAGGTAGGTTTGACGGAAGTTGCTTTTGAACCAGATAACCGTACACAGTTTATGACAGGGTTGGTGCTCGATCATGTGTTCTATCGAGGGTTAGAAGTAGACAAAGCAAAGGCGCCCATTACGGACGCCTCTGATCATAACCCTATGCGAGTGACCTTTAAGGCTAAATAGAAGAAGCTATCTAGCCTATTAGCCTATTAGCCTATTAGTCATTGGATCTTAGCTATTCACCATTCACACTGTGGTTACTTTGGGTAATAAGCAGGGGAATAAATAGGCTAGTGAATTTTCGCTAGCCTTGTTTTTATCTATTCAGCTTAAAAGATTAAAATGTAGAGAGCCCAGATTAGGTAATAGCCAACCCATGGCAAACCAGAGATGACCAGTGCCTGACCACGCTCAAACTCCGTCCAAGTTAATACTGCTGCATAACCCAATACAATGTACCAAGGCAACAAGAGTGGTAATGAGCTGGCAAATTGCGACCAATCATTGGTTAGTGGCAACTTGATTAAGCCGTTTAAGCTGTTCAAGTCGGCCGCGTAGCTCATCACATGCCCGTGCTTGAGTATCAGGCTTGCGTAGCTTGCTACATCGCCTAGAACGGCAGGGAATATCACTACCGATGCGGCTGCAAACCATCGCCAAAAGCTATGTTGGTGTTGGCTTGGCTTTGTTGCTAAGTTAAACCAAAATGCCAACAGAATGATGGTTAACGTACGGCCGAATACATCACTGATGATTTCACTCGCGAGTAGAGTATTACTGTCAAGTAACGCCAATTGGTCAGGGTTTGTTTGAGCCAGTTGCTGTGACAACTCAGCGCTTAACCATGCAAAATCTACATTCGAAAAATAGGCTCCCCAAAATAAGAATGGGCTGAGCATTAATACGACGTAGGGTTGCCATCCCCAAGCACTTCGTTGATAAAGCGCTAAGAAACACGCTGTTGGTGAACGGAATATATCCAACAGCATGACGAGTGGGTTACTTGACGGGTTCATACACTTACCTTAGTTACATCAACATACAGCTTCAGTTTTTGTCCTGGCTGTAGGTATTTCTTGTTCTGCAAAGCGTTCCATTTTACAACATCTGCGCTTTTTACTTTGAACTTTGATGCAATACCGCTGACTGTGTCACCTGATCTTACGTTATAAAAGACAGTTCGGATGATGGCACCGTCTGAACTATTCTTCCAAATGACCAGTTCTTGACCAATTCTAAGAGTATCACGTGGTCCCATGCCATTCCACTTAGCCAGTGATTGGTGAGATACCTTATTTGCGCGCGCAATCGTCCATAGGCTATCACCACTTTTTACGGTATGGCTAAGCTTATATTGACCACGACTCTTTGACTGTGTGCTTGCTAGGCGATTTGAAGCGCTTAGTGCGTATGTCTTATCGTCTTTGGTTGATGTTGGAATAAATAGGTGCTGACCAACACGAATATTATTGTTGCTCAAACCGTTTGCAGAGCGGATCACTTTGCTGGTGGTGTTGTATTTACTCGCCAGTACGCTGATGCTATCGCCAGATTGCACTTTATAGCGCACCAACTTCATGCCTTTGCCTTTATTGGCTGCCACTTCTTTGTTGAACTTCTCAACAGAGCTTAGAGGAAGCAATAATTGTTGGTGTTTCTCTGGTGCCGTTGCCCACTGGTTATAAGCCGGGTTGTAGCCTTGCAGCTCTTTGACAGGAATGTCGGCGTAGCTTGCGGCAATGGCTAAATCAAGTTGTTCATTTGGGTTAACCAGAGTCAGTACTGCCTTGTTCGGGATCGTAGGGATATCGATGCCATACTTTTCTTGGTTGGCAATCACGTCGGCCAGTGCAAGTAGCTTAGGTACATAGCTGCTGGTCTCTTTTGGTAAGTCTAGAGAGAAGAAGTCGATTGGCTTACCCAGCTTCTTGTTCTTACGGATTGCGCTGTTCACACGACCACCGCCACTGTTGTAGGCAGCGATTGCGTGTTGCCAGTTCCCATCAAAACGTTTGTTCAGGTCGGTTAAGAAATCCAATGCAGCGTCGGTTGAAGCGGCTACGTCACGGCGGCCATCGTACCAGAAGTTTTGTTCTAGTCCGTAAGCTTTGCCAGTACCCGAAATGAACTGCCATAGTCCAGCAGCGCTACCATGAGAATAAGCAAATGCATCAAACGAGCTTTCAACGACGGGCAACAGGGCCAGCTCTAAAGGCAAGTCTCTTTCTTCAATCTTAGTTGTGATCAAGTAAAGGAAAGGTTCAGCGCGTTTTGATACAGTTTTTAGATGACCAGGGTGCTTGAGGTACCAAGTGCGGTAGTAGTCGACTTTCTTTTGGTCCGGCACTTCCATTTCAAGTTGCATCGCAATACGTTTCCAAACATCTTGCTGTGTTTGTGGAGTAACGACGGGTGTTTCAACTTTTGGTTGTTCTTGGATCGCTCCCGATGAAACGTTCGCTTGAGAAACTTCTTTAGTAGGGGAGGTGTTGGTTTGCTCGGAAGCTTGGTCTGGATTCTCTGACTGAGTTAATTGGCAACCAGAAAGTAGTAGTACCAAAGCCCAGCTGTACTTAACTCGCATGTTACAGCCTTTTTAATAAACGGCCGATGATAATACTTGCCACTCCCTATGAGTGACAAGCCTGTATTTGTTAAAATTCGTTCTTCCACGCACGTAAAGCGGTAAAAACCGATAAAGGATCGGTCTGCTCAGTACGATTAGATACTGATTTCACTACACTTGGTTCTGTGTAGCGTAAGAAGGGGTTAACAAACTTTTCTTGTCTTAAATTTGTGGGGATGGTCGACTTATTTTGGGCTCGAAGCCGATTCACTTGGTCGCGGTATTGTTGCAAATGTTGGTTGTCAGGCTCAACAGCCAGTGCAAAAGCGATATTGGCTGCCGTGTATTCATGAGCACAGTAAACCTCGGTTTCTTGTGGGAGTGCTGTGATCTTGTTCAATGCATCAAACATCTGCTGTGGTGTGCCTTCCATGATTCGCCCACAACCAGCTGAAAACAGTACATCGCCACAAAACAGTTTGGCATCACCCACATAACCAATGTGCCCAGCGGTGTGCCCACTGAGCCCTAGCACGAGGAATACTTCGCCAAACAGCTCTAATTGGTCACCGTCATCAACGGGATGCGTTAAGGTCGGGATAGGTTCATTTTTGGGGCCAACGACATCCACGCCAGGGAATTGTCTTACCAGCTCTGGCACGCCACCAATGTGATCGTGGTGGTGGTGCGTAATCAAGATTGCATCTAAAGTTAGCTCATGGTGTGCTAAGTACTCTAATACTGGAGCTGCATCACCAGGGTCGACGACAGCACAACGGCGATCGCTATTTTGAATCAGCCAGATGTAATTGTCGTTAAATGCAGGTATGCTTTTGATATGTAACATTATTGGTTCTCCAGTCACTTTTAGTGAGACAGAATAAGTGAGACAGATTATTGATGAAGCCAGCACGTAGCAGAAAGAAGTTTGAGCGTCCTTATACTTGGGCACAATTGCACAATGGGGACTGGTTGAGAGAATCTATTCAAACTCGACTTGATGAGTGGTGCCCAAAACTATTTGGTTACCATATGCTCAAACTTGGTGGCCTCAGCAGTGAGATTTCTAGCTGCACATGCAACATTCAACATCAAGTAAACCTAGATATCCAGAACCCATTACATAATGTGATAGCAGATGGTTATAATTTACCCTTTTTAGAGAAAAGCTTTGATGTTGTGGTGCTGAGTCATCAGTTAGATTATAGCAACGACCCACACCGGCTATTGAGGGAAGTCGACCGAGTAATGATGGACGATGGCTATATTATTATCACCGGCTTTAACCCTTTTAGTGTGACTGGGCTTGCCAGTTTGATGCCTTGGCGAAAGAACAGCTTGCCATGGAGTGGACGTATGTACACGCCAAACCGAATTAAAGATTGGCTAGGCGTACTTAATTATGAAGTGATTCATTGTGACACCTACGCGTTGTTCCCGATGAGTAAATACCAAGCGATGTGGACGTGGTTGGAGAACAGCTTAGGCAGCTGTGCATCGTTCGCTGGTAGCCAATACTTTATTGTTGCTCGTAAACGTACTTATCCACTTAAGCCTATCAAGCCACATTGGCACCTTAAGCGACGCTTCTCTCCTGTAGGAGCCAGTTTTAGAACCAATACGCGTCGCACCTTGGACTCCGCTAAAACTTCGTATCCGTTAAAAGCAGAAAAAGCCGACTCATAGTCGGCTTTCCATTGCTATATCTGTTTTAGATACTGACATTTCCTTTAAGAAAATGATCAGCTTGGCTGATAGCCCGTATCTTCTTGGGTCGGGTTTTCAGCTGCACTTCGAGCTAAATCATCACACATTTCATTTTCTCGGTGCCCCGCGTGCCCCTTAACCCAGCGCCAATCAACGCTATGGCGCGCCGTCTCTTTGTCGAGTCTTTGCCACAGGTCTGCGTTTTTAACGGGCTTTTTATCGGCTGTTTTCCAATCGCGCTTTTTCCAGTTGTGAATCCACTGGGTGATACCTTGACGCACGTATTGGCTATCTGTGGTCAGAATGACAGAGCAAGGCTCTTTGAGGGCTTGGAGAGCCACAACAGCGGCGAGCATTTCCATGCGGTTATTGGTGGTTAAGGTGAAACCTTCGGCTAACGTCTTCTCTACTTTTTTGTAGCGAAGTACAATGCCGTAGCCGCCAGGACCTGGGTTGCCTAAACAAGAACCATCAGTGAAAATTTCAACTTGTTTCGTCATGATTTGATACTATTACCTCAAGCACATTATCGGCATAGTCTGACACAGTTATCCTTATGAATACCAGTAGCACTCCAGAACAAAGCACGAACGAAAAAAACAGTTCGAATGAAAACAAACGCATCGTTGTACTCGATACCGAAACCACCGGTATGAATACAGAGGGTGGCCCCCACTATATGGGACATCGCATCGTTGAAATTGGTGCAGTAGAGATCATCAACCGTAGGCTGACTGGGCGTCACTTTCACGTCTATATCAAGCCCGATCGTGCGATTCAAGAAGAGGCAATTGGCGTTCACGGTATTACCGATGAATTCTTGATTGATAAACCAGAATACCAAGACATACATAAAGAGTTTCTCGACTTTATTAAAGGTGCGGAGCTGGTGGCTCATAACGCGCCCTTCGATACGGGCTTTATGGACTATGAGTTTGAGAAACTTAACCCTGCTATAGGTAAAACGGATGACTACTGCAAAGTTACCGATACCTTGGCGATGGCGAAGAAGATATTCCCAGGGAAAAGAAACAATCTAGATATCTTATGTGACCGTTATGGTATTGATAAC
>NZ_JBFRVX010000134.1:0-4903 GCF_041475345.1 Vibrio sp. 10N.222.48.A3
GACAGGTATAAGTCGAGTACGTCGTTGCGTGTTTTAGTGCTGTCGGAAAAGCGATTGATAGCTAATTCAAGTTGGGTGTATTCAGTCGCGCCAACCAAGCTGAACTCAGTTTTGTTCAAAGAGGCTAGCGATCTAAATTCATCTATTTCACGCTTCAAGTTAACTAGATTGAATTCGTTAGTACCACAAGTGTCGGTACTTAAGCACTGCTGTAGAGTTTGAATATCTTGTTCGATGGTCTGATTAAGCTTCTGAGCTTGTATGAGCAGTGGGGCACTTTGCACTTGAGCAACCGAATCTATTTTTGACCAAGAAAAGTATAAATAGAAAGCGAGCGCCGCTAGTACTACGCTGAACAATATGCTCAGACGTAGAGCTGGTACGGAAATGTTATAAGAAGGTTTTCCGCTCATTGATTACCTCTCATCGAATGCATCTTCGATGGCTGACATCACAGGTTTTGCAGCGTATTCGATCACGCGACGCGAGCCTGTTTTTACGTCGGCGGTAAATTCCATATAAGGTGATAATTTGTATTGAGTGCCTCCTCGTTCAAGAAAGTTTCGATCAATCTCAATCTCTGCCAAATAGAATTCGGCATCTTCTTCTTCGTATGATGAACGGCTAATTGAGGCGATGGTTCCCTCAACAAATCCATATTTTGCGAAGTTATAAGTATCCATTTTTACTTTTACCGCCTGGCCAATTTCAACAAACCCCATGTCTTTACGCGGAATTTTCGCTTCACCGTGTAGGGAGTTATTGATTGGAGCAATATCAGCGATACTCTCGCCGGGTGGTATTACCGCAGAACGGAAGTTGAAGTGTAATTTGTCGACCACACCATCCACTGGTGAGTAGACGATTAAGCGATCTACCTTATCGGAATGTTGTGGTTGCAAGATCCGTTTTAGTTTGAGGTCTTTATTGGCCTGAATGATCTGTGCTTGGTACTCAGAGTTACGATTCTCAACCAAATCTCGATGTTGTTTCTCGAGTTTGTCGAGTTGGAAACGTTCGTTCATGACGGACTCATCAAGGTTTTCAATCTCACGAACCATATTGGATTCTTGTACTTTCATATTTAGAACGTCGACATATGACGCCATCTCTTCTTTATAAAGCGTATTTTTGATGTTGAGTTGTTTGCGAATGAGCGAGAGTTGGTTCTCTGAGCTTTTGCGACGCTTTAGCATTGATCCAATTAGAGAGTTTTTGTGTTTAATATCGTGAGTGATCAGCTCTTCGTTAGAGCGGTTCTTCGAGAACTCTTGCTGCCAAGTATTCATGTTGACTTGAACTTGTTCTGGGTACTTTTCGATGTAAGAAGCAAAGTTTGGTTCGACCATGTCACGCAAGCTTTCATAACGAATTTTATCGAGTTCCAGCTGTATGATTTCGGTGTTCACTGTATCGAGTTGGGTGTTACGGTCGAGTGAGCGGATTCGAGCAATCGGCTGGCCTTCATACACAACTTCTCCTTTTCTCACTAACAGCTCTTCTAAAATACCGCCTTCTAGGTGTTGAACTTTCTCAACATCAGACTCTAGTAACAGCTCGCCACGCACAGAAACGACAATGTCGATGCGTGCCTGTGACGCTACGGCGATAGCCACCAAAGCAAGTAGAAAAATGATGAGTAACGTCTTGTGAACGCTAGTCATCGCACTTGCAAGCACGATGGTGTCATCTGCTGTGACCTTGGAAGCCTCGTTGTTAGAAACGAGCGCTTTTCTGAGATGATGCTCTATTTGGTTATTGCTCATGACCTACCTCGATGACTCGTCATCTACAACTTCCTTAATATCCAACAAGTGATTAATTTGTCTATTGACGTTTTGTAGTTCAGTTTTCACATCTTCTAAAAGCGCTTCCGGCGCAGGGAATTCGTGTTTACTCAAATGTTCCAACTTGGCCATTTTGGGCGGCAGGTCTTGGTCACACAGCAAGGTTAAGATGGTCTTCAATTTTTTTGAGTAGTTGTTGAGTTCGTCAAAGCGATTACTCTTATGAAGCGTTTCTATGTTGATTGCTGCGTCTGAAAAGTCCTTATAAAAGTCGCCTAATAGCAATTGCAGCCCTTTGTGGTTGTTGTCGATTGAACGCAACAAATTCGTCATGTCTATCATCATTCCACTGCCTTAATTGCTTTAATCACAATAACTAAGGATCTTTAAAGGCAGTTTTCAATTTTTTTTTTGCTTCTTTTCACTTCTTTATGCATAAAAAAGAAAATATGAAAAAAGTTGTATAAAAACTTGGTTTTTTAAAATGGTGTCCTTTAATGCCTCTAAATACGATCAGTTAGCTAGTAGCAACGGAGGCTGTAATGGCAGGCGAAAATAACCAAAACAACCAAAATGAAGATCTCAATGACGCGGTAGAACAGACGGACACGAACGACGCGGGTACGCCCTCCCAACAGCAGAATCAACAAAATCAACAGAACACGATTGCGTCGACGGTAGCGACGGGTGCTGAAAATACCGACGCGGCAGACGAAGTGAACCAAGCGTTGGAAGACAATCCAAGTGGTGCTGGTAATACAGAAGAAGCAGCAGCTTCTGGTGCTGCTGTTCAAGAAGAGACGCCAGAAAGCGATGGAGATTCAGATGCAGCTCAATCTAATGTAGTCGGTGGTGCGGCTTCGGAAGCTGGCTCGGATAATGCTGCTGGCAGTGGTGGCGGAGCAGGTGCTGGCGCTCAAGCCGTAGGTGGCGATAACGCAGAGGCTGCGACAGGTGGATCCGACGCTGAGGGTAATGAAGAACAAGGCCAAGCAGCACGTACCTCTGCAGCTCCGAGTGCTACATCTTCTGAATCTGATGGCCAACAAGTCGATGATGATCTCGATTCACAGACAGTAGAAGAGACATTCGCCGTTGATGTTCAAGCTTCTGACGAAGAGACCATCAGTGAAGTAGAAGATGACTTTGATTCTGAGACAACAAGTGAAACGTTCAAAATCAAGGTGGAAAGTGAAAATGATGCTCCGGAGGCTGAACAAGATCTGGCTTACATCATGGATGAAGATGGCTCCATAACATTTACTCAAGAACAATTACTCGAATACGCAAGTGATGTTGATGGTGATGAGCTTGTTGCTTCAAACGTTCAAGTCGGTGCAGATGCAACGGTTCAAGATAATGGTGACGGTACGTTCACAGTTGTACCTTCCGCTGACTTTAATGGCGAGCTAGACCTTACTTTTGATATCAGTGACGGCCAAGAAACCATAAGTAGCGCAATTGATTTAACGGTTCGTCCTATTAATGACGCACCTGTACCAGAAGATAAAACGTTTGAAATAGAAGAAGATGGCACGTTAATCTTCACCGATGCAGACCTGTTAACAGGTGCTACCGACATTGAAGGTGACAACCTTACTGTTGAAGGTGTGACCTACGATGGTGGCGACGGTATCCTGACCGACAACGGTAATGGTACATATACTTTCGCTCCGAATGAAAACTTCAATGGTGATGTAAACTTCGGCTTCGATGTCTCTGACGGAACCGATACGGTATCAGCCAATATCGATGTGAGCGTGACAGCGGTTGATGATGCGCCTGTTTCTGGTGACCTAGCGTACTCAATCGACGAAGACGGTTCGATTCGCCTAAGCCAAGAGCAACTGCTATCACAAGCATCTGATGTTGAAGGCGATGACCTGACAGCCAGCGATCTTACGGTTGGTGGTGATGCAACAGTCGTTGCGAACGATGACGGCAGCTTCACCATCACGCCAGATGAGAACTTCAATGGCGACATCGATATCAGTTTCGATATCTCTGATGGTACCAACACGGTTCAAGCTTCTGCAGACCTTACGGTTAATCCAGTTAACGATTTACCAGTCCCTCAAGATCAACAGTTCAGCGTTGAAGAAGACGGCACGTTAATCTTCACTGATGCAGACCTGTTAACCGGCGCAACGGACATTGAAGGTGACAACCTTACTATTGAAAGTGTGACCTACGACGGTGGCGACGGTATTCTTACCGACAACGGTAATGGCACATACACCTTCGCACCGAATGAAAACTTTAATGGCGACGTAAACTTCGGTTTCGATGTATCAGATGGTACCGATACAGTCTCTGCCAACATCGATGTGAGTGTTAGAGCTGTTGATGATGCGCCAGTATCGGGCGACCTAGCGTACTCAATCGACGAAGATGGTTCAATTCGTCTAAGCCAAGAGCAGCTGCTTTCTCAAGCATCAGATGTGGAAGGCGATGACCTGACAGCGAGCGACCTAACGGTTGGTGGTGATGCGACGGTTGTAGCTAACGATGACGGCAGTTTCACCATCACGCCAGATGAGAACTTCAATGGCGACATCGATATCAGCTTTGATATCTCTGATGGCACCAATACCGTTCAAGCTTCAGCAGACCTGACCGTTAACCCAGTAAACGACCTACCAGTCCCTCAAGATCAACAGTTCAGTATTGCAGAAGACGGTACTTTACTGTTCACAGACGCCGACCTATTAACAGGCGCAACGGACATTGAAGGTGACAACCTAACGGTTGAAGGTGTGACCTACGATGGCGGCGATGGCATTCTTACTGATAACGGTAATGGCACGTACACCTTTGCGCCAAACGAGAACTTCAATGGTGACGTAAACTTCAGCTTCGATGTATCAGACGGTACAGACACGGTTGCTGCAAACATTGATGTAAGCGTAACAGCAGTCGATGATGCACCAGTATCAGGCGACCTTGCTTACTCAGTCGATGAAGACGGTTCGATTCGTCTAAGCCAAGAGCAACTACTGTCTCAAGCATCTGACGTAGAAGGCGATGATCTAATTGCTAGTGGCCTAACGGTTGGTGGCGATGCGACAGTTATTCAAAACGACGATAGCAGCTTTACCATTACGCCAGATGAGAAC
>NZ_JBFRVX010000135.1:0-4557 GCF_041475345.1 Vibrio sp. 10N.222.48.A3
TCGGTGGTCACTCAGGTGTAACGATCCTTCCTCTGCTTTCTCAAGTTGAAGGTGTTGAGTTTACTGACGAAGAAATCGCAGCGCTAACAACTCGCATCCAAAACGCGGGTACTGAAGTAGTAGAAGCTAAAGCGGGTGGCGGTAGTGCGACCCTATCTATGGGTCAAGCGGCTTGTCGCTTCGGTCTTGCTCTAGTGAAAGCACTTCAAGGCGAAGAGAACGTGATTGAGTGTGCCTACGTTGAAGGTGAAGGCGAGCACGCACCATTCTTCGCACAACCAGTTAAACTTGGCAAAGAAGGCGCTGAAGCGATTCTTAGCTACGGTGAACTGAGCGACTTCGAACGCAATGCACTAGACAGCATGCTAGAAACGCTAAATGGCGATATTGAGATTGGTGTTGAATTCGCTAAATAAGCGATAGATAACTGAACTCTGCTAAAAACGACAGTTAACGAAAGCCGATCATTGCGATCGGCTTTTTTGATCCTTGTATTCAATCCACTCGTAATCTTTTTATAACCACGAAGAATTAGGGTATTGAACGATGACTAGAGTACAAAAAGGGATGAATGTTAACTATCTAGGTCGCTTGGGCAAGATATTGGTTATCGATGAGCAAGAGCAGTTCGCGTTGTTTGAGTCTTACAATAGTCATAAGCAATATGCAGTTCCGTTGGAAGAACTTGAAGAGATCGAAGCGCAACTACCTCTATCGTTAGAATCGAGTCGTTATTGAGACCCAGAGTATTATCTAGCAGGATCAAAAAAAGAGCCAACAGGCTCTTTTTTATTATATAGCTGTCTATTTACTACTTAGCTTCTATTTACTTGCTACGTTTTACTGCAAGGTGAGCTAGCGTAGTTAAAGCCTGCTTGTATTCTGACTCAGGAAGAATAGAAAGCTCAGCAATAGCTTTATCAGCTTCTTCATAGGCTTTATTGGTCGTGTACTCTAACGAGCCAGTCTCTTTCATGACAGACATAATGTCGTCGAGACGTTCCATACCATTAGCTTTTTCAATCGCTTCACGAATCATGCTTGCTTGGTCTGGGGAACCATTGCGCATTGCGTAAAGCAACGGTAACGTCGGTTTGCCTTCTGCTAGGTCATCACCAACATTTTTACCCATCTCTTTACCATCAGCGGTGTAGTCCATCACATCATCAATAAGCTGGAATGCTGTTCCTAGGTACTTACCGTAGTTTTGCATCGCCGTTTCGATCTCAGGTGTAGACTCTGTAAGAATTGCGCCGATTTGGGTTGCGGCTTCAAACAAACGAGCGGTCTTTGAATAGATCACCTGCATATAGCTTTCTTCTGTGGTGTCTGGGTTGTTACAGTTCATCAATTGTTGAACTTCACCCTCGGCAATCACATTTACTGATTCGCTCATTAGCTCAAGGATCCTTAAAGATCCAAGCGTCGTCATCATCTGGAATGAGCGGGTGTAAATAAAATCACCAACCAAAACGCTAGCTGCATTACCAAAAGCCGCATTCGCTGTAGCTTTGCCACGTCGCATGTCTGATTCGTCGACAACATCGTCATGAAGCAGTGTTGCTGTGTGGATAAACTCAATAAAAGCGGCTGAGGTGATGTGAGCTTCACCTTGGTAACCAAGTGCACGAGCTGATAAAAGAGCAAGCAAAGGGCGTAGGCGTTTGCCACCACCGCTAACGATATAAAAACCAAGCTGGTTGATTAAACTTACGTCAGAATTAAGTTGGGCTTGAATTGTTTCATTCACTTTTGCCATATCATTGGCAGTAAGCGTTTGGATAGCTTTAAAATCCATTGTTCATCCGGCTGAAGTTAGACCCTGTAAGGCTTATACGTTGTATTTAATTGTTGAATAATACACTAAAAAACGTTGATTAATACATCACTTAAAGGCATCATTGCCGCACTTTTCTTTGGCGAACATGTTTTCGCCAATATTTTAAAAATATGGCTTGTCATAGCGGCATGATTCCCGTAGAATCTGCGCCCTATTGATTAGTTTAGCGCACACCCGAGTTGTAGAATTAACAACCATAGGCTGTGCGGAAAAAGCGGAGTAAAATATGTACGCTGTTTTCCAATCTGGTGGCAAACAACACCGAGTAAGCGAAGGTCAAACACTTCGTTTAGAGAAATTAGACGTTGAAACTGGTGCAACTGTAGAATTTGATAAAGTTCTTCTTGTTGCTAACGGCGAAGAAATCGCTGTTGGTGCACCTCTTGTTGAAGGTGGCAAGGTTACTGCAGAAGTAGTACAACACGGTCGTGGCGATAAAGTAAAAATCGTTAAGTTCCGTCGTCGTAAGCACTCGCGTAAGCAAGCTGGTCACCGTCAGTGGTTCACAGAAGTGAAAATCACTGGCATTAACGCTTAAGTATTAGGAGAGTTTAACAATGGCACATAAAAAAGCTGGCGGTTCTACTAATAACGGCCGCGATTCAGAAAGCAAACGTCTTGGTGTTAAGCGTTTTGGTGGTGAATCTGTTCTTGCAGGTAACATCATCGTTCGTCAACGTGGTACTAAGTTCCACGCTGGCACAAACGTTGGCATCGGTAAAGACCATACTCTTTTCGCTCTTACTGAAGGTAAAGTGAAATTTGCAGTAAAAGGTCCTAAAAACCGTAAGTTTGTAAGCATCGAAGCTGAGTAATTTAATCTTTTATTAGATTATTTATACTAGCTTTCAAGCTGAATTCAAAAGCCCTGCCGATTCGGCAGGGTTTTTTATTTATAGCGAGAATAAAAAAGTAGACGCTCTGGCTTTAGTTTGAGAAGCAATTTGGTGTTTGATAAGCAGTTTAGTTTTGAGAAGCCGTTTGTTTTTTAAGAAACAGAAAGCAAAGAACCTCTCCTTATTTGTTCCTTGGTTGCAGATCGATCTAGATCTTAGGTGATCGATCTAAACACGGATCTGCTAGAATTTATATCACTCCTTGATGAGTGGTAACGCAACGTAAGTGCGGAGTTAAAAAATGAAATTCGTTGATGAAGCATCAGTAAAAATAGAAGCCGGTGATGGCGGTAATGGTACAGTAAGCTTTTGGCGCGAAAAATTCGTCGCTAAAGGTGGTCCTGACGGCGGTGATGGCGGTGATGGCGGTGATGTTTACATCCAAGCGGATGAGAACTTAAACACACTGATCGATTACCGTTTCCAACGTTTTTACAATGCAGAGCGTGGCGAAAATGGCCGCGGTGGTAACTGTACGGGTAAACGTGGTAAAGATATGACCATGAAAGTACCTGTAGGTACTCGTGCTGTTGATATCCACACTAATGAAATCGTTGCTGAAGTTGCTGAACATGGCAAAAAAGTAATGGTTGGTAAAGGTGGTTGGCACGGTCTTGGTAACACGCGTTTTAAGTCGTCGGTTAACCGTGCTCCTCGTCAAAAGACAATGGGTACTAAAGGTGAAGTTCGCGAACTGCGTTTAGAGCTTCTTCTATTAGCGGATGTTGGTATGCTTGGCTTGCCAAACGCTGGTAAATCTACTTTTATTCGCTCAGTATCTGCTGCGAAACCAAAAGTGGCTGATTACCCGTTTACCACGCTAATCCCTAGCTTAGGTGTGGTAAGTGTTGTCCCTGAGAAGAGTTTCGTCGTTGCCGATATCCCTGGCTTGATCGAAGGCGCAGCTGATGGCGCTGGTCTTGGTATTCGTTTCTTGAAGCACCTTGAGCGTTGTCGCGTTCTTCTGCATATGATCGATATTTTGCCGATCGATGGTTCTGATCCTATTCAGAATGCACTGACGATCATCGATGAGCTTGAGCAATACAGTGAGAAAGTTGCACAGAAACCTCGTTGGTTAGTGTTCAATAAAGTTGACCTAATGCCTGAAGAAGAAGCTGACGAAAAGATTCAAGAAATCGTCGAAGCTTTAGGTTGGGAAGGCGAGTACTTCAAGATCTCTGCTGTAAACAAGATCGGTACCAAAGATCTTTGCTTTAAACTGGGTGAGTTCATGGAGAACCTACCTCGTGAAGTTGAAGCAATTGAAGAAGAAGAAAAAGTTAACTTTATGTGGGATGACTACCATAAAGATGCGATGGCCGGTAAGAATGTCGTGACTGAAGATGACGACGACTGGGATGATTGGGATGACGAAGAAGATGACGGTCATGTTATCTATGTTCGTGATTAATAATCCTCGTAGTTTCTTATAAGCACTTTGGTCGCTTTTTCTAAGATACGCTGATAGTTTTATTAAACCGCAATGAAAATTGCGGTTTTTTTGTATCTAAATCATGACGTCTTGCTGTTTTTTATGCAAAATTTATCTTTAGATAATTAACGCCTATGGGAAGGAAATCATGGCATCAAAGCAAAGAGCGATCTCAAGGTTAGTCGCTCAATCAGGACAAATGTTATTAGCTCATGGCGCCGAGAGCACACTGGTCGGTGACATTATGCGCCGTATCGGTATTGCTTGTGGGGTGAATGAAGTTGAAGTTGCACTATCAGCCAATGCGTTGGTTGTGACAACGGTAATGGATGATCATTGCATAACGACGACTCGAAGTTGTGCTGATCGTGGCATTAATATGCAGG
>NZ_JBFRVX010000136.1:0-7840 GCF_041475345.1 Vibrio sp. 10N.222.48.A3
TTGGTTCAGTGTCGCTTCGCCATTGATAACGTTAACGAAGTCGTACACAACACGACGCTCACAACCCATGATTAAATCTAGGTTACGCAGACCGATATCAAAGTCGATAACTGCGGTTTTCTTCCCTTTTAAAGCTAAGCCTGAGGCAATAGCTGCACTGGAGGTCGTTTTGCCTACCCCGCCTTTACCTGACGTTACAACGATAATGCGTGCCATTTTGTTTTCCTTTTTATTTCTCTTATATTGCGAGGACATCAACGTGTAATACATCGTTTGCCATACTGAACATGGTTTTCTTCTGCCAGTACTCGCTTTCAATTTGATCGCTGAGCCAGTAATTTCCAGCAATGGAAACCAGCTCGGCTTGTAAATCATTACAAATTATTTTTGCTTCAGTTTGACCACTCGCGCCTGCAATCGCACGACCGCGTAAAGTACCATGGATATGGATGCTGCCATCGGCTATGACTTCTGCGCCAGCACTCACATGGCTGAGGATCAATAGATCGCCATCTTTTGCATACACTTGCTGACCAGAACGAATAGGCGTTCTCACCACTTTTATCGGAGCCATCTTCGCTGGAGCTTGAGAAGGCGATTTACTGGCTGTCATCACTGCAAAACCAGCTTCTTTCGCTAGGTTCTGCATACGTTTATCCGAACAACCAGCCACACCTACTGGGATCATGCCCGCTTGAGATATACCCTCTTTCAGTTGCACAAAATCGATATCACCCGCGACTTTGCTAATATTGATAACAACAGGCGCAGCAGCGAAAAAAGTGGGAGCTTGGTTTACTTTTTCTTGAAGAAAAGACACCGCATTTTCGACTTGATCATCGGATAAGTGCAAAACAGATAGCGTAAAACTGCTACCTTTTAGATCTGGATTACTAGACATCGAAAACTACAGGACCTCAATAGCGGATTGGTACAATTTCTTTATCAATAAAATAAAGGGCGTTGCCTGAAACTTGGTTTATCATGTTATATTCCCAAACCAAGCACAGCAAGTAATCTTGTTGTCAAATGAACGTTTTGTTCCCAATATTTCCCTTAACATAAACTATTGATCTCGTAAGTGAGAGTTTTGTAGTCATAAACAATAAAAAGGTTTGTCATGCTGTGTTCTATATATAAAAGTTCAAAGAAAGAAGGAACATACCTTTATATCCCTAAGAAGGATGATTTCTCACAAGTTCCTGACGCATTGATGCAAATGTTTGGTAAACCTAGTTTTGTAATGGTAATTAAAATGGATGGCCGTAAACTGGCGCAAGTGAACATCGATAAAGTGAGAGAATCACTGAACACCGATGGTTTCTTTTTGCAGGTTCCGCCACCACCGGTTAATGAACTTGAACTTCATAAAGAGCGTAAAGCTCAGCAAAACGTTCAAGACGAAGAGTGATAGCTACCTTAATTCAGGGAGGAGTGATCGTTGAGTAAATTTTCGAAAACCATATTGGCTGTGTCGGCATTACTATTGGGTAATAGCCTGACGATTGGTTCAGTTCAGGCTGAAGAGCTGAGCTTTGAGCAATATGTAGAGAAACTAAAGCAGCAAGGCCGTGCAGAAGGCATCTCTGAAACGATCATTGATCAGGCCTTTGATGGTGTGACGTTTAAGCCAAGAGCGGTGAAAGCCGATAAGAATCAACCTGAGAAAAAACTGACTCTGGATGAATACATTCCACGCGCGGTTCCAGATTGGAAAGTGAAGCAGGCGAGATCGCTTTATAAGAAGCATTATTCAGCGTTGAAGCGCATTGGTGATGAATATGGTGTTCAACCAAGATTCATTGTCGCGCTATGGGGTGTTGAGAGTAACTTTGGTAAGTTCACGGGTAACTACAGTGTTATTGATGCTCTCACAACTATGGCCTATGAAGGACGTAGAGAAGCCTTCTTCCGTAGCGAAGCGATGGCGGCGTTGAAGATTCTTGATCAAGGCCATATTGCACCACAAGAGATGAAAGGCTCTTGGGCTGGTGCGATGGGACAACCTCAGTTTATGCCAAGCTCATTCTTAGCTTATGCCGCTGACGGTAACGGCGATGGCAAGAAAGATATTTGGGGTACTGAAGAAGATGTATTTGCTTCAGCGGCGAATTATCTCAGCCAATCGGGTTGGGATGACAAATATACTTGGGGCCGTCAGGTTCACGTACCGTCGACTGTGTCTATTGAAATGCAAGGCCGAGGCGAAGACAAAGCGAAATACTTAAAAGAGTGGTCTGAACTCGGTATTAAGCGCTTTGACGATCGCCCACTACCAACGCTTGATGAAGATATTAAAGCTTGGCTAATTATGCCAGACGATGAAACTGGCCGTTCTTACCTCATTTACAACAACTACAATGTGTTAATGAAGTGGAATCGTTCTTACTACTTTGCGTTGGCAGTTAGCCACCTAGCAGACAGAATTAAGTTTGATTAATCGACCTAATTTGATTAATGGCCTTAATTTGGTTATTAGAGCTAATTTGGTTAACAGATTTAGGTCGCTTTGAATAGCATTTGGCCTACCATAGGCAGAACGAACTAAAGGACTCTTCGGAGTCCTTTTTCTTTTATATTTCAGAGATTTTTAAAGGTGGCCTTGTGCTAACAGATAGAGCCGCACAGATGGTGATATTCCATGCGTTAATCAAGCATGAAGGCTTTACCAGTGCAGCAAAAAGTTTGAATGTGTCGGTGTCTCACATCAGTAAGCAAGTTGCTTTGCTCGAGGATTCGATAGGTATCAAGCTGGTGCAAAGAACCACACGCAGCCTGACACTAACTGAAGCAGGGGAAGTGTTCTATCAGCATTGTGAGCAGCTGTTCAATACGGTGAAAGCGGCTCAAATGGATATGGATAGCCAGCGTGACGACATTTCTGGAATATTCCGCATAGGCTTGTCTCAGTCATTTGGCACACTGCATATCATTCCAGCGATTGATCAGCTCAGACAGCTCTATCCGCAGCTGAGAATTGAAGTGCATTTGTTCGATTACAAAGTGGATATGATTGAGGAGCGCTTGGATCTTTGGATCACCAATAATGAAGACCTGCCAGAAGGTTATATAGCGCAGCGTTTAGCCGACAGCCAATTTGTGGTAGCCGCATCACCGGATTATCTGATTAAAGCTGGCACTCCTCATGTGCCATCTGATCTGATTGACCATAATTGTCTTATCTATCGCAGCCGTGAACGAGACTACACGTCATGGGCGTTTGATAACGGGCAAGAAAACCTCAGTGTCAAAGTGGCGGGCGATTACTCGGTGGATTTAGCTGAAGCGGTACGAGACGCAGCTGTATCTGGGTGGGGTGTTGCTTATTTGGCGACTTATTTAGTCAAAGAGGAGTTTAGAACAGGCAAGTTAATCCAAGTATTACCAGAATGGAGAGCCAGTCAGTTGATGCCATTCTATGCCGTCTATCCGAGTCGAAAGAACATGCCAAAGAAGCTTTCAGCAGTGATTGAGTTCATCAAACAGCATGTTGGTTCGCCGACGTATTGGGACAAAAACCTCAAAACTTGCGTTGAGCTGCATCGTTAATTGTTTCCTAATTCATAAATATAATTTCCATATGGAAAAAGTATGCTTTTTGAACAAGTTAATCCATTAAAATTCAATGCTTTAATCTAACCTTGGGCAAGTTGCTGATAATCCCAACATCACATTAACAACCGCACCTTGCCGCAAACGATTTCCTCTATACAATGCGTCGCCTTTCCTACCTACAACTTTTAGGTTGACGCATATGGCTTCCCTACTTGGAATTATCACTATTTTAGTAGCCGCTTGGTTACTATCTACGGACAGAAAAAATATCCCGCTAAGAACTGTCTCTTTGGCTTTCTTACTGCAAATCTCATTCGCGCTATTGGTTCTTTATGTGCCAATGGGTAAAGAAGCGCTGAATGCAGCTACTGGTGCGGTGTCTAGCTTGATCAACTACGGTCAAGAGGGGATTAACTTCCTATTCGGTGGCCTAACGAATAACGGATTTGTTTTCGCTATTAACGTTCTCGGCATCATTATCTTTTTCTCTGCATTGATTTCAGGTTTGTATCACATCGGCTTTATGCCAAAGGTGATCAACATAATCGGCGGTGCTTTGCAGAAGTTTCTAGGCACAGGTCGTGCGGAGTCACTATCTGCAACGGCAAACATTTTTGTTGGCATGATCGAAGCGCCATTGGTGGTTAAGCCTTACCTAAAACATATGACGGACTCACAACTGTTTGCTGTGATGGTATGTGGTTTGGCTTCTGTTGCTGGCGGCACGCTAGTGGGTTATGCATCGCTGGGTGTTGACCTAAACTATCTGATCGCTGCGGCATTTATGTCGGCACCAGCCGGTCTATTGATGGCTAAAATCTTAGTACCAGGCAGCCCAGAGGATGTTCAAGAAAATATTGAGTCTGGTGTAGAGATTCCACGAGCAACAAACGTAGTTGAGGCAATGGCAGATGGGGCTATGTCTGGACTTCGTATTGCCGTTGCGGTGGGTGCGACACTTCTAGCCTTTATCAGTGTGATTGCGATGCTGAATGGCTTGTTAGGTATTGTTGGTGGCTGGTTTGGCGTAAACCTAAGCTTCGAACTTATCCTAGGTTATGTGTTCGCACCCGTTGCATGGCTGATCGGTGTACCGTGGTCTGAAGCTGTGGTTGCAGGTTCGCTGATCGGTAATAAGATTGTTGTGAACGAATTTGTAGCTTTCATCCAGTTAATGGACGTAAAAGATGCACTGAGTGAGCACTCAAAAGCGATCGTTACTTTTGCACTATGTGGTTTTGCTAACATCTCTACCATGGCGATTCTGATTGGTGGTTTGGGTAGCTTAGTTCCAGAGCGTCGCTCTTTCATCTCACAATATGGCTTCAAAGCGATTTGTGCGGGTGTGCTTGCCAACTTAATGAGCGCTGCGATCGCTGGCGTGGTGCTTTCTCTGTAGCTAGATGATAAGTACAGAGTGGATGAGTCAGTCACTTTATTTCCCCTATAGTAAAGTGACTGATTAATCACACTAATATTCGGTTAGCATGAAAAAGAGAGCCTATAGTTTAATGACATAGGCTTTCTTGTTTCAGCAAATAGGTTTGTATCACAAGGTGTGGTGCAAATTTTTTAGGGGCACAAATGGATTTGTCGATTACTTCTTCTTTGGCGTTAATTGGACTGCTGTCTTTAACGTGTCAATTGTTAGGCTGGCGCTTACGTCTTCCAGCTATTCTTCCTCTTCTTATTGTCGGCCTACTTTTAGGTCCCGGTCTTAACATCCTTAATCCCGATGCCATTTTTGGTGACGTGCTATTTCCGCTGATTTCATTAGGTGTCGCCATCATTTTGTTTGAAGGTGCATTGACCCTGAATTTCAAGGAAATAAGAGGTCATGGTCGCATGGTGACGCACCTAGTGAGTATCGGCATGTTGATTACATGGGCGTGCATTGTCGTTGGTGCTTATTACTTTGTGGACTTCAGTTGGCCATTAGCCGCGCTGTTTGCTGCCTTAGTGGTGGTGACGGGTCCAACCGTTATTGTTCCCATGCTGCGCAGCATTCAGCCCAAATCTTCGTTAGGGAGTATCTTGCGCTGGGAGGGGATAGTGATTGATCCGATTGGCGCCCTGTTTGCTGTTCTTGTTTACGAATACATTGTCTCTTCAGCCGATCCTACCAGCCATGTACTGTCGGCCTTGGGGCTGACTCTAGCCATCGGTTTAGGCTTAGGGATCATCGGCGGCTATTTGATTGCCAAGATGCTGAAAGGGCATTGGGTTCCGCACTATTTGCGTAACGTGGCTGTTCTAACGTTGATGTTGGCGGCGTTCTCTTTTTCTAATGATCTGAGTGAAGAGTCTGGCCTATTAACCGTGACCATCATGGGTATCTGGCTCGCCAACGTGAAAGGGTTGGATCTTGAAGATATTATAGAGTTCAAAGAGACCCTAACCGTGTTACTCATTTCCGCCTTGTTTATCTTACTGGCGAGTCGACTCGATTCTGGGACTTTCCTCTCGATAGGTTGGGGCGGAATTGGCTTATTAGCGGTCGTCATGCTGGTGGCTCGTCCTCTGAGTGTGTGGATCAGCGGGATCGGCACGGATCTTACCTCAGCAGATAAATGGTTTTTGAGCTGGATGGCGCCTCGCGGGATCGTTGCTGCCGCAGTTTCTTCTCTGTTTGCTATCAAACTTCAAGAGAAGCAATTGATTGAAGGGGCTGATTTACTGGTTCCCATGGTGTTCTTGGTCATCATAGGCACGGTTGTGATTCAGAGCCTAACCGCGAGTTGGTGGGCGAGAAGGTTGGGTGTGACTCAAGAGAAGGCACAAGGGGTTATCTTCTTTGGTGCGACTCATTTTTCACGCCAGTTTGCCAAAGTGCTGGCGACACACAACATCAACAGTGTACTTGCCGATACCAACTGGGAGAGCATTCGCTTAGCGCGTATGGATAATCTGAATGTTTATTTTGGTAACCCAGCCTCAAATCACGCGGAAAATAATCTGGAATTGGATGGGATAGGGCGCGCCATGATCGTCTCGCCTTATCGTCAAACCAACCCATTAGTCAGTATGCATTATCAAGATGAGTTTGGTGAAAACAAGGTGTTTGAGCTTGAATCGACAGAAACTAAACACGAAAGGCATTCAGTGAGTCGAGATGGCAACAGAAGTCTGTTTTCGGAAGGAATTACCTATTCCAAGCTTAACTCCTTGATGGCTCAAGGCTGCCAAGTAAAGAGTACAGGTTTGACCGAAGCGTTTGACCTTAATGAGTTTAACGCCCTGTATCCTAAAGCGATTCCACTCGGTGTGATTACTGGCGGTGATTTCCGTTTAGTGACACAAGGTTCTGATTTGGAAAAACTGGTATCAACGGAGTGTGCGATCATTAGTTTATCGCCGCCTTCTGAACAGACGGAAAAAGTCGAGATATCAGATAAGTAGCAACGAGCACTGCATCAAAAGCGAGTTGCCCTGATTCAAAAACGAATAGCTAAGTATCAAAAAAGCCGCAACGTTTTCACGCTGCGGCTTTCTAATTTTGCTCTAGCTTGTTTTACTCTAGGGCGAGGCAATTCATGCCAACGGTATTACTATCGAAGCTGTCATTGCGGACTATTTCGAGTGAAACTGCTCACAAGCAATCATTGTGTTCTCAATTAGGCTTGCTACAGTCATTGGACCAACACCACCCGGAACTGGTGTGATGAAGCTTGCGCTCTCTTTCGCGACATCGTATTCAACGTCGCCAACGAGTTTGCCAGATTCCAAACGGTTGATGCCTACATCGACCACAACAGCCCCTTTCTTAATCCAAGCACCAGGAATGAAGTTAGGCTTACCAACGGCTACCACAACAACATCTGCTTGACGTACATGACCCTCAAGGTCTTTGGTGAAGCGGTGACATGTTGTCGTCGTACAACCGGCTAGAAGAAGCTCTAACGTCATTGGGCGACCTACGATGTTTGATGCGCCAACCACAACCGCGTGTTTGCCACGTAAGTCGATGTTATAACGGTCAAGCAGCGTAATGATGCCTTTAGGCGTACAAGAGCGAAGCTTAGGCATACGCTGAGCCAAACGACCTACGTTGTATGGGTGGAAGCCATCAACGTCTTTTTCCGGCGTGATGCGCTCAAGAACTTGAGTGCTATCAATACCAGCTGGTAGAGGAAGTTGAACAAGAATACCGTCAATCTCCGGGTCTTCGTTCAGTTGGTCTACCAGTGTTAATAATTCGTCTTCTGTCGCAGTGGCTGGCAAGTCGTAAGATTTAGATACGAAGCCAACTTCTTCACATGCTTTACGTTTACTTCCTACGTAAACC
>NZ_JBFRVX010000137.1:0-5606 GCF_041475345.1 Vibrio sp. 10N.222.48.A3
ATGCTGAATTCGTGGGTATTGGCGGACCAAAAATGAAGGCGCTTGGTTGTGAGTCTCTTTTCGAAATGGAAGAGCTTGCCGTGATGGGGCTTGTAGAAGTGCTTGGTCGTTTACCTCGCTTGCTAAAAGTGAAAGCGGAGCTAGTTAAGTACTTTACTCAAAACCCGCCAGATGTCTTCGTCGGTATCGATGCGCCAGACTTTAATCTAAGACTTGAATTAGATCTTAAGAACGCGGGCATTAAGACTGTTCATTATGTCAGCCCTTCAGTCTGGGCATGGCGTCCAAAGCGTATCTTTAAAATCGACAAAGCAACCGATTTGGTACTGGCTTTCTTACCATTCGAAAAAGTGTTTTATGATAAATATAACGTTGCTTGTGAATTCGTTGGCCACACGTTGGCTGATACCATTCCACTGGAGCCGAATAAGAAAGAGGCTCGCGATCTTTTAGGTTTAGATCAAGATAAGCCGTGGTTAGCGGTATTGCCAGGTAGCCGTGGTGGTGAAATGAGTTTGATTGCTCAACCATTTATCGAAACTTGTCAGCGCATTAAGCAAAAGTACCCTGATATCAATTTTGTTGTTGCATTGGTTAATGAACAGCGCAAGAAACAGTTTACAGAGATCTGGCAATCGACGGCACCTGAACTTGAATTTACCTTGGTAGAAGATACGGCTACCAATGTGATTACTGCTGCTGATTCTGTTTTGTTAGCTTCTGGTACTGTTGCTCTTGAGTGTATGTTGCTGAAACGACCGATGGTCGTTGGCTACAAGGTCAACAAGCTCACTGGCTATATCGTTAAGAAATTGTCGATCACAGAATTTGTCTCGTTACCGAATATCCTAGCGGGTGAAGAAATCGTAAAAGAACACATTCTTGAGGAGTGTCACCCAGATTACCTTTTCCCATCGGTCGATAAGATGCTTTCAACTGACAACGCGCCACTTATTGAACGCTTTACTGAAATGCATCACTGGATTCGTAAAGATGCTGACAAACAGGCAGCTAACGCAGTTCTGAAATTGATCGGTCGAGAGTTTGTTGAATCATAAAGTGCTTCTTTCAAAAGCATTTGCTTAAAAGTTACAAAGAGAATTGTCATGGCAGTAAAAGAGAAAAAAGAATTTCCTCCTTTTGAGTATCCTCAAGGCTACCAGTTATTCGCTGGTGTTGATGAAGTGGGGCGTGGGCCGTTAGTTGGTGATGTAGTTACCGCCGCGGTTATCCTCGATCCGAATAACCCAATCGAAGGCTTGAACGATTCAAAAAAACTGTCTGAGAAAAAGCGCCTTGCTCTGCTTCCTGAAATTAAAGAGAAAGCCTTGGCATGGTCTGTGGGGCGTTGTTCCCCACAAGAAATTGATGAGTTGAATATCTTACAAGCGACTATGGTAGCTATGCAGCGTGCTATTGCCGGGCTGAGTGTTCAACCTGATATAGCGCTAATAGATGGAAACCGAGTCCCTGAGCTACCGATGGCCGGTCTGGCTATTGTGAAAGGGGATTTACGGGTGGCTGAAATCAGCGCAGCGTCTATCATCGCTAAAGTGGTTCGTGACCAAGAGATGGAAGAACTTGATAAGCTTCATCCAGAGTTTGGTTTTGCTAAACATAAAGGTTACCCGACAAAAGCGCATTTTGAAGCGATTGAAAAACATGGCGTAACCGAGCATTACCGCAAAAGCTTTAAGCCAGTAAAACGTATTCTTGGCATAGATTAGAGCGAATTGAATAAGCTCTATATAGATTAGAGCTTTACGTAAACTAGAGCTTAGCATCGAATAAAGTTGCTTAGTGACGCTAGAAAAAAATAGAATACACACAGTTGTAATCCTAGGCTCAAACCTAGAACTCAGGAAAAATAATGTCAGATCCAAAATTTGTTCACCTACGCGTACACAGTGACTTTTCGATGGTGGATGGCCTATCCAAGGTGCCACCATTAGTTAAAAAAGTCGCTGAAATGGGTATGCCTGCTCTAGCATTGACCGACTTTACCAACCTGTGCGGTTTGGTGAAATTCTACGGTACTGCTCATGGGTGTGGGGTTAAACCAATTATTGGTGCTGACTTCTTGATGCAGTCTCCTGATTTTGGCGATGAATTGACAAAACTCACCGTTATTGCAACGAGTAATAAAGGCTACAATAACCTAACGTTATTAATATCAAAAGCTTACCTTCGTGGCCATGTGCAGCATCAGCCTGTTATTGATAAAGAGTGGCTGATTGAACATGCGGAAGGCCTGATTCTTTTATCGGGTGCAAAAGAAGGTGAGATTGGTAAAGCGTTGCTGAAAGGCAATAGAGAGTTGGTTGCAAGCAGCGTTGAGTTTTACAAAACACATTTCGCAGACCGTTTTTATCTGGAGCTCATTCGAACTGGACGTACGGACGAAGAGTCTTATCTGCACTTTGCGCTGGAATTGGCTGAGCAAGAAGACCTGCCAGTTGTTGCGACCAACGAAGTGGTATTCATTTCTGAAGACTTGTTTGACGCTCATGAAATCCGTGTGGCGATTCACGACGGCTTTACCATGGTTGATCCACGTCGACCGAAAAACTACAGTCCACAACAGTACCTCCGTAGCGAAGAAGAGATGTGTGAGTTGTTCTCAGATATCCCTGAAGCATTAGAGAACAGTGTTGAGATCGCTAAGCGTTGTAATGTCACCGTTCGATTGGGCGAATACTTCTTGCCGAACTTCCCGACGGAAGGTTTGGCGATTGAAGACTTCTTGATCAAAAAATCAGAAGAAGGTCTTGAACGACGTTTAGCATTCCTATTTCCTGACGAAAAAGTCAGAGCTGAACGCAGGCCTGAATACGATGAGCGACTTAAAATCGAGCTAGAAGTAGTTAATAACATGGGTTTCCCAGGTTACTTCTTGATCGTAATGGAGTTCATCCAGTGGTCAAAAGATAACGATGTACCAGTAGGCCCGGGTCGTGGTTCTGGTGCTGGTTCTTTGGTGGCTTACGCGCTTGATATCACGGATCTTGATCCACTTGAATATGACTTGCTGTTCGAACGTTTCTTGAACCCAGAACGTGTATCCATGCCCGATTTCGATATCGACTTCTGTATGGATAAGCGTGACCAAGTTATTGATCACGTGGCTGAAATGTACGGCCGTGATGCCGTTTCTCAGATCATCACCTTCGGTACTATGGCGGCAAAAGCGGTAATCCGTGACGTTGGCCGTGTATTAGGCCACCCATTTGGTTTTGTTGACCGAATTTCTAAGCTGGTTCCGCCTGATCCGGGCATGACGCTAGAGAAAGCATTCCTCGCAGAGCCTGCATTGCCTGAACTTTATGATGGTGATGAAGAAGTTCGTGAGCTGATTGATAAATGTCGAATTCTAGAAGGTTGTACGCGAAACGCAGGTAAGCACGCGGGTGGTGTTGTAATCTCACCGACCACGATTACTGACTTTGCACCTATCTATGCCGATGCGGAAGGTAACTTCCCAGTAACGCAATTCGATAAGAATGACGTAGAAACTGCTGGCTTGGTTAAGTTTGACTTCTTGGGGCTGCGTACACTGACGATCATTGACTGGGCATTAGGCCTAGTAAACCCTCGCTTAGCGAAAGAGGGGAAAGATCCGGTTCGTATCGAGTCGATTCCTCTGGATGATCAAGCGTCATTTAACCTATTACAAAATTCTGAAACCACCGCGGTATTCCAACTGGAATCGCGTGGTATGAAAGATCTGATCAAGCGTCTGCAACCCGACTGTTTTGAAGATATCATCGCATTGGTGGCCTTGTTCCGTCCTGGCCCTCTGCAATCAGGCATGGTAGATAACTTCATCGACCGTAAACACGGACGAGAGGCGGTCTCTTACCCTGATGAAACGTGGCAACACGAATCGCTTAAAGAGACACTAGAACCTACGTACGGCATCATCCTGTATCAAGAACAGGTAATGCAAATCGCTCAGATTCTTGCGGGTTATACGCTTGGTGGAGCCGATATGCTGCGTCGTGCGATGGGTAAGAAAAAGCCTGAAGAGATGGCAAAACAGCGCGGTACCTTCAAAGAAGGTGCTGAAGCCAATGGTGTTGATGGCGAACTGTCCATGAAGATCTTTGACTTGGTAGAGAAGTTTGCGGGCTACGGCTTTAACAAATCTCACTCGGCTGCATACGCACTGGTTTCTTATCAAACACTGTGGTTGAAAACACACTACCCTGCGGAATTCATGGCGGCAGTAATGACCGCGGATATGGATAACACCGAGAAGGTTATTGGCCTTGTCGATGAGTGTTTCCGTATGAAGCTCAAGCTCCTTCCACCTGACATCAACTCGGGCCTATACCGCTTTAATGTGGATGAAGATGGCGCAATTGTTTATGGCATCGGTGCGATTAAAGGGGTGGGTGAAGGCCCAATTGAAGCCATCATCGAAGCGCGTAACAAAGGTGGTTACTTTAAAGACTTATTCGACTTCTGTGCACGTCTTGATCTGAAGAAGGTCAACAAACGTGTTATCGAAAAGTTGATTCTATCCGGAGCCTTAGATAGATTAGGTCCTCACCGAGCGGCGATGATGGCATCTTTGAAAGATGCGGTTAAGGCAGCAAGCCAACATCACCATGCTGAGTCGTTCGGTCAATCTGATATGTTTGGTGTGTTGACCGACGCTCCGGAAGAGGTTGAACACAAGTATACCCAAGTGCCTAAATGGCCTGAAAAGGTTTGGCTAGAAGGTGAACGCGAAACGCTTGGTTTGTATTTAACGGGTCACCCGGTGAATGCTTACATTAAAGAACTTGCGAAATACACCAGCTGTCGTTTGAAAGATGCGACGCCGACTCGTCGTGACCAATCCTTAACGATTGCAGGTTTGGTCATTGCGGCTAGGGTCATGACCACGAAGCGCGGTACTCGAATCGGTTTGATGACTCTTGATGACCGATCGGGTCGGATGGAAGTGATGTTGTTCTCTGATGCGCTCGATCGCTACGCAGAATTGCTCGAAAAAGACAAAATTGTGGTTGTTTCTGGACAGGTCAGCTTTGATGATTTCAATGGTGGGCTTAAAATGTCCGCGCGCGAGGTCATGGACTTAGGAAGCGCCCGTGAGAAATATGCTCGTGGGGTGTCGATATCTATCGAGCAATCCCAAATTAACGGTCAATTTTTTGAACGCTTTGGTCAAATCTTAGAACCTTATAGAGCCGGAACGGTCCCAGTCAATGTATACTACCAACGTGCCGACGCTAGAGCGCGGTTAACATTGGGCACAGAATGGCGTGTGACGCCAAGTGATACATTACTAGACGAATTAAAACAGCTGCTTGGAAATAGCCAAGTAGAACTCGAATTTAACTAAAATTTAGCTCCGTAACTGCGGAGCTGAATCAACAAGGATTCATAGATGAGCCTGAACTTTCTAGAATTTGAAAAGCCTATCGCTGAACTTGAAGCAAAAATCGAAGCGCTACGTGACGTTTCGCGTCACGGTGGTGACACAGCGGTAGATCTAGACAAAGAAATTGAACAACTAGAGAAAAAAAGCTTAGAGCTTAAACAGAAAATCTTTAGTGACTTAGGTGCATGGCAGGTAGCTCAACTTGCTCGTCACCCTC
>NZ_JBFRVX010000138.1:0-2297 GCF_041475345.1 Vibrio sp. 10N.222.48.A3
GGTAAGGTGATTTGATCAGGTAACAGCATGGTATCTAGGTCGATAAAGGTTGCGGCAATCAATGCAAAGGTGAAAAAAATCAAAGCAATGGCGTAGTAACTGAAACCAAAGTGGCTAGCCACTACGGTGCATAGTATTGCAGTCAGCAGTTCGACCAATGGATAGCGAGCACTGATTGGGTTAGCACAGCTATGACACTTACCTTTCAAGAACAACCAGCTTAATACTGGAACATTGTCGACGATTCTTAATTGGGTTTTACATTTCGGGCAAGCCGAACGAGGGATACTGAGATTGAACTTCCCCTCTGGCGCTGGAATTTTATATTGAGAGAAATACTCCGAGCACTCTTGTTGCCACTCTCGTTCCATCATAATCGGTAAACGGTGTATGACTACGTTGAGGAAACTGCCAATAAGAAGGCTAAAAATGAAAGCTAATACGGGGAATAGCCAAGGATAGTAGTGAAATACTTCCATAGTGTCCTTTACCACTTAATCAATACAAGCAGTGGTTCTCTGCTTGAGGGGTGTTTGGTTGCTTTTAGCTATCCTAACACACTCATAAGATTAAAGATCGGTAAGTACATCGCGACAACAAGCCCACCAATAGCGGTGCCTAAAAATACGATGATCAGTGGCTCTAGAATCTTACCTAAATTATCGACGGTGTTGTCGACTTCAAATTCATAAATAGATGCGATTTTATTGAGCATGTCATCAAGGTTACCGGACTCTTCTCCTATCATGACCATCTGCAAAACCATCTCAGGAAAGGCATCGGTATTGCGCATCGCGATATACATCGGCATGCCAGCGGCAGTTTCACGATGAACCTCGATGATGGCCGATTCATAATGCAAGTTACCTGCGGTTTTGGCTGTGGTCTTCAGGCTGGTTAAAATAGGAATCCCTGAACTAAAACTGGTTGATAAGGTTCGGCTGAATTTGGCGATTGAGGCTTTGGCCAATACTCCGCCAAGAATAGGGAATCGCAAGCCTAGACGGCTGAATGATAAACGAATGGAATAAGACCGTTGACGTAGTTGGTAGGTAAATAATGTGACTAACCATATGCCAACAGCAGCATAAAGACTGTAAGCCTGTACCCAATGCGAAAGGGAGAGTACTTGTTGAGTAAACCAAGGGAGATCTGCCCCGAAGCCTGAAAACATCGATTCAAATTCAGGAATGACCATGGTGAGCATTAAGTAAGAGACAGTCAAAGCGACAGCGACCACCATTGTGGGGTAAATCAGTGCTTTTATGACCTTAGACTTTAGCTGCTCACTCTTTTCTCTATAGGTTGCTAAGCGCTCAAAGACTTGCGCTAGGTTTCCGGAAAGCTCGCCAGTAGCGACCAAGTCGGTGTACAGGTCGTCAAAGTGAGAGCTTGCCGTCCGCATCGCTTTTGATATAGGGGTTCCCGCTTCGACACCTCGACAGATGTGCAATAGAATTGATTTCATTTCAGCTTTACGGTGATTGTCTGACACTAGCTTAATGGCCTGAACGATAGGCACGCCAGTGGCAAGCATGGTCGCAAGTTGTCGAGTCAAAATGGTGATGTCTTTGGCTTTGACTCGGTGTGTTAAACGAGTGACTGCTGAGATGCTTTTCTTTTTGATTTTCTTAATCTGAATATGCTGATCTTTGAGCTTTTCTCGTACTTCTAATTCAGCGAGTGCCAAGGTTTGCCCTGACACCTTTTTGCCTGAGCTGTTTATGCCTTTCCAGTGGTAGTTTTTTAATTGTGACTGCAGTTTAGTGCTCATGAGTGCTCCGATGGATTATAGATACAGAACACGTTGCAGTTCTTGATAGCTGGTGGTGCCTTCAAGCAACTTATCGATACCGGATTCTTGCAGTGTTCTCATTCCTTCTCTACGCGCGAGATCTTCAATCTCTAACGCGTTAGGTTTATTGATCAGACTATTTTTTAGTTTGTCGGTGAACGGCATTACTTCGTAGATACCTACTCGACCGGAATAGCCCTGATTACACTCATTGCACCCTTGTGGGGTGGCTTTGTAGAGTGTTTGATTGTTAGGAATAGAGTGACGTAGAAATATGTCCGGCGAGTTGTCAGCTGCTTTACAGTGGTTACACAGCCGCCTTGCCAGTCGCTGCGCGATAATCAGGCTCAATGACGAAGCGAGGTTAAAGGGTTCTATCCCCATATGGGCGAGCCGAGTCACGGTTTCCGAAGCTGAGTTAGTATGGAGTGTCGAGAGGACTAAGTGACCCGTTTGCGACGCTTTGATCGCGATCTCTGCGGTTTCTAAATCACGGATCTCA
>NZ_JBFRVX010000139.1:0-10227 GCF_041475345.1 Vibrio sp. 10N.222.48.A3
AAACTGAATTCAATGTCCTTTGAATAAGTTTTCCTCTTTATGAGCAGCCCAAGACTTCGCGTTCAATTTGAAACCCTGTTTGAATACTTCGATGGTAAAGATTCTGATGTTCAGCTCGACGACATCACGGATGTGCTTTGTTGTACCCGTCGTAATGCCCGGATGGTACTCAATAAGCTTGAAGAAGAAGGATGGGTTGAGTGGTTACCTGCGGCTGGGCGAGGCAAGTTATCTCAACTTATTTTTAAGCAGAATCGTTGCGATGTCAGTGAAAACTTAGCAAGACGCTACTTACAAGAAGGTAAAATTGGACAAGCGCTGTCAGTGCTTGATCACAATGCAGCCAAGCTGACTCAAGTTATTCAAAATTACTTGGGTGTGCAATACCAGGAAGGTGAGCAGGTTATTCGTTTGCCTTATTACCGACCGCTTTCTATGCTTAACCCGACAAAGTCGATGCGACGATCTGAGCAGCATATTACCTGTCAGGTATTCAGTGGGTTAACACGTTTGGATGAGAACGATCAATTACAGCCCGATCTTGCTCATTCATGGCAAAAAATCAGCGATTATCAATGGCGATTCTTCTTGAGACCCGGAGTCCGTTTTCATAACGGAGAGCCTTTGTTAACTAATCATGTTGTGGATACGCTGCTAGCACTCGAACCTCTCAATATGTTCTCACATATAAAAGACGTCTCTTCTCCGGCAAACTGTGTGGTTGATGTCTTTTTAACGCGACCAGATAAACACTTCCCACTCGCTCTGACTGAATCTGTTGCCAAAGTCACCTTACCGATGATTTTACGTGGTGAAGACTACGATATTCGACCGATTGGTACTGGCCCTTATCGCATTGAAAAGAACGATGAGAAGCAACTCGTGCTAACGGCTTTTAACGGATATTTTGGTTTTAGGTCATTGATTGATCGTGTTGAGGTTTGGGTTGTTGATGAGGCTTACTCTTCAATGGTTTACCCAAGTCTTTCTAAGCCTGTAATGGCGGATCGCGGCGATAGCGACGAAGTCGAACTTGATCCCGGCTGTACCTATCTACTGTTGAATCGGAAAAAGGGCATCGCACAAGATCCTGCATGGGCGCAATTTTTATCTAATACTTTGAATGCGGCCGATCTGTTTGTACACATTCCGAAAGAAACTGTTATCGATTTGGGAGTGTTACACGCTTATGGGATAAAGCCCGGTTGGTATGACATCAAGTTGAACACGCCGGTTTGTCCACCAGCGAATGCGAAACCAACCATTAGATTGGCTTACCAATGCCAACACCCAATGTTTCCAACACTTGCGAAGGCTATTGTTACAGTGTTGAAGCAATATGACGTCGACGTTGAACTTTATGGTTACGAAACCGATCCTCCACACGCCGATAATGTCGATATTTGGATTAATCCAATGGGTATCGCTAACAATAGAGATGACGCGTTAGCGGGCTGGTTGATGGATTACAGCTTTCTCGATGAATCTAGCCCGGCAGAAGACTTCGATCAATGGTGTCACATGATCGATCGTTGGCGCTCGGGCGAATTCGAGCAATTCCCAGCAAGACAGTTAGGTAAACAATTGGTGCAAAGCAATCAATTGATTCCAATGTTCCACTGTTGGTTAGGCGTTAACAAAGATCAATGCGGTACGCTGCAGAACGCAAAGTGTAATGCACTCGGTTGGTTCGACTTTAGCCAAGTTTGGGTAAAACCGGACGTTGACTAAGACCAGAGATAACTTGATTAGGACAACACGATGCAAACGGTGATGATCACATTTATAACGCTGGTGGCGTTTGCTGCCAATTCAGTGTTGTGTCGTTGGGCTTTGATGGATCAAACCATTGATCCTTTGAGTTTCTCGATCGTTCGTATCATATCGGGTGCCCTTACACTTCTGATTTTATTAACTTTGTCTTCCCACTCTAAGTCTAGAGAGGAGCTAGTAAACAACGACAAGTCGGTAGAGACAAAGCTCAAATTACCGTTTCAATTCACATCAATATTGTCACTCCTCGTTTATATGTTTGGTTTCTCGTTTGCTTACTTAGAGCTTGGTGCAGGTCTCGGTGCTTTGGTTCTGTTTGTCGCGGTTCAATTTACGATGATTGCCGCACACCTGTTAGCTGGCAATAGAATGTCATTGTTAGAGTGGTGTGGTTGTTTGTTGTCAGTTTCTGGGCTCGTTTACTTACTCATGCCGACGGATTCGACAAGTTCGCCCGATATAACCTCCATCATATTGATGGCTCTGGCTGGAGTAGGTTGGGGGATTTATACACTTGCGGGTAAGAAATCCACGAACGCGTTGCAATCCACTACTGCCAACTTTGCATTTAGCTCGTTAGTGATCCTTGTGTTAGTAAGCCTGTTACTTGTCATCCCTAATGTGGCATCGCAAATATCCATCACAGAACAAGGCTTGATTTACGCAATATTGTCGGGCTCAGTGGCTTCTGGTGTGGGTTATAGTTTGTGGTATTACGTGGTGAAAAAACTGGATACAGTGGTCGCATCCATTGCACAGCTTTCTGTTCCCGTTATCGCGACACTTGGTGGCGTTTTGTTGTTATCTGAACCTGTTACTATGCAATTTATTATCTCATCGACTGTTATCTTACTTGGAATAAGCTTGGTTCTTGTCGCACCTAAACTTAAGAAATAAAGGGTTCAATCATTAACTTCTATGGCTAAACCAAACAAAAAACAACCTACTAAAACGGTCCAGATATTCTGCGCTAAATGTAAGACACAACTTTTCAAGTATCGAAAAGGCGGCAAAGGGGCGCTCGTAAAGTGTTTTAAGGAACGGATCGTTGAAGATTTCACAAAAGACCCTTGTGTGTGCCCTGAATGCGGAATTGAATTTGCGCGAGATACTTTGGTTCGAGGTACGCCTGCCTACAAATTTGTGGGTGGCAAGGTAACTATGAAGTAGTTGAGAAGAATAAATGCCGCAGCACATCATGCGTGTGGCATTTCACATTGTTTTTTATATTCAGAAGAAAGGTTAGAGCTTAATGAGCTCTAACTCGTCCTTGAAGTTGCAACAGTAATAGCGAGACAATGGCACCCGTTGTATCACACAGCATGTCTTTCTGTGCATCCCAAATATCACCTTGTGAGCCAAGGAACGCGATACCTTCATCACCACCTGCAATTTCTGCATACCACCATTCTATAATCTCGTAGCCAGCTGCTACACTCATGATCGCAAATAGGGCAAAGAAACAGGCTAGTATCGGCTGAGCCAATTTCTTACGAATCAAATACTCTGCGAGTGGATAGGCATAAAGACCAATAGAGAAATGGGCTACTCGGTCAAAGTTATTGCGCTCAGAGCCGATAAGGTTATTGAACCAGTCAAATGGCACTTCTGAGAAGGTATATTTTGCGCCTATCGTGTGCAAAATAAGCCAGATAAACATCAGAGCATAAGCTGTCTTAGAAAAGGTGAGCTTGGTGGATAGCCACCATATCCCGATAAGAATACCGAGAGCAGGGACGATCTCAGCGATCCAAACGGCTCTTGAAGATGGCGCAAAGGCTGAAAAGAGAAAGATAACAAGATAGACAGCAGTTAGTGAGAGTAGAGGTCTATTTTGAGCAAGTGGCGTAATTGTCATCATCAGATCCTTTATAAGTTTTTTGTATAGTTACATAATAATGAACAGTGTTCAATTGTGTTCTAATCACTAGATTTGTTGAAAAGTAGTGTTATCGCCCAGTATCTAGACAAACGGTTGGCGGAGTTTCACAAAAGTTTGATTTACAACAAAGCGATCCTTAAAATCATTGCATTACTACATAACAAGAAAGAAAAGTCATGAAACTGGAAACTGTCGATTACCTTGCTGACGACGCAGCAGAACAATTTGTTCGATCTCTACGTGAAACGGGTTTTGGTGTTCTTAAGAATCACCCCATCCCAAAAGAGCTTGTTGAGTCAATTTACGAGAACTGGTACCAATTCTTCATTTCTGAAGAGAAAGAGAACTTCCACTTCAATGTTGAAACACAAGATGGATATTTTCCACCTTCAGTTTCTGAAGTTGCTAAGGGCCACACTGTAAAAGACATCAAAGAATACTTTCACGTATACCCTTGGGGTCAGATTCCTGAACAGTTAAAAGAACAGATTCTAGATTACTACCAACGTGCTAATGCTTTTGCTCAAGAACTATTAGGTTGGGTTGAAGCACATGCGCCTCAAGAAGTACAAGAGAAGTTCTCAATCGCGCTTTCTGAAATGATTAATGGCAGCGAACAAACACTGCTTCGCGTTCTTCATTACCCACCAATGCAAGGCGATGAAGAGCCAGGTGCTATCCGCGCAGCTGCTCACGAAGACATCAACTTACTGACTGTTCTTCCTGCAGCAAATGAGCCGGGCCTTCAAGTTAAAGCTCAGAATGACGAGTGGTTAGATGTTCCATGTGACTTCGGTAATATGATCATAAACATTGGTGACATGCTTCAAGAAGCATCAGGTGGTTACTTCCCATCGACAACTCACCGTGTAATTAATCCATCAGGTGAACGCCAAGAGAAATCTCGTATCTCTTTGCCACTATTCCTTCACCCAAAACCGGAAGTTGTACTGTCTGAGAAGTACACCGCAAATGAATACCTAATGGAACGTCTAAGAGAGCTTGGTGTTATCTAATTAACTAGTTCCTTGTGCTAAAATTGGTATAGATATCAGAGGTCAGCAAAATTGCTGGCCTTTTTTTGTTTTTCCAAAGAGCTAAACCAATCATAGCCAATTACTGGTCACCTTAGCTGCGTAATTTTGATGGATAACGGGCTCTTGAGCCAAGCAATTGAATGTGGTGTTCCATTAAGCTCGACAAATCGTAGAAAATCGCTTTCAATTAAGAGAAGTCAGCCCACTGACCTAGGGCAATTCATCATGCCTAACAAGCTAACAACTTAATAACCCAAATGAGCCAACTATGTCGAATAATCAAGGTGTGAGAGCGAGCTTTCATAGCCATATGGAGAACCCTTTGCTCTGGCCCATTATGGAAGTGCTTAAGCGAAAACCAAGTGGATGGAAAGTACACACACTGGCGGCTTATCTAAACGACCTTGGGTTTATGCCTGTATTAGATGCAGCACCCGAGAAGGAGTTATTTAAAAAGAACTTTCTCATTATGAATGCGCTGTATCAGCTTCAAGAAACCTTGCACCCTGATGGTTGGCTTCAAGTTCAAGCAATGGATATTGAATTAATGAATGGAAGCTATCATGGAAATAGCCACAGCATTGATCACCAAGACCCTCTTCGAGACTACTACACTAATTGGACTAACTATGAAGCGGATGAAGGTGAAGTCAAAAGGCTGCTGAACGAGTTTTGGACTCGGTACAGAAAGTTTGTTGGCGCTGATACGCTCAATTTAGATAAAAACCGTGCATTGAAGTTATTTGATCTCCCTGTAGACGCAACGCATAAGGAAATTAGAAAGCGTTGGCGACAGCTGGCGTTGCGGTGGCATCCCGATAGAGACGAGGGCAATACGGCAAAATTCCAGACGCTTTGTGAGGCGTGGCATGTATTACGAAGTTCATAATCGACGTAACTCTTACTGCGCTGTTTATTGACTCTTTAGAGTGAAATTTAAGCCCTATATAAAATTGAAAGCCCCATGTTGTGAGTGACACAAGTGGGGCTTTGTCGTCATTATGCTTGTATTGTTACTAGGCTATGCGTTGTTACTAGATTAAGCGTCGTTACAACTTCATTTATTGTGCTATGAGTGATCTTTGTTTTCTCCACTCTTATGTTCGAATGCATAGTCGAGTACTTTACGGATATAAGGAGCACCGACCTTGGAACCACCATTACCGTGCTCGATGACCACAGTCGCAACATATTCAGGGTGTTCGTAAGGTGCGAATGCCGTGTAAAGCGCGTGGTCGAGTAAATGCCGAGCCAGTTTCTTGGAGTTGTAGACCTGATCTTTTGCAAGATCAAATACTTGGGCTGTTCCCGATTTACCGCCGCTAGTGTAGTCAGTTCCTTTAAATGCACGTCTGCCGCTACCTCGACTGCCGTGGTTTACGAGTCGCATCGCATTAATAGGTACATCCCATATCTCGTCTGGTACTTCAGTGATCGACAGCATCGGCTCAGGTTCAACCAGTTTTTGCGTATCAAAATCTTCACCGTGATCTAAGGTAGCTCTCAAGATATGAGGTGGCATTACCTTCCCATGATTAACTAGTACCGAGGTTGCTTTGGCAAGTTGCATTGGCGTGGATGTCCAATACCCTTGACCAATACCAATAGGGACGGTGTCACCTTGATACCAAGGGGTACGATAACGCATCATCTTCCACTCTCGAGTTGGCATGTTGGCGGTACTTTCTTCATAGATATCGATGCCCGTAGGTTCACCAAAACCAAAGCGATTCATCCAACTTGAGATGCGGTCGATACCTAAATCAAAGGCGGTTTGATAGAAGAATGAATCCACCGACTCTTCAATCGCTTGAGTTACGTCAACAGGACCGTGACCCCAGCGTTTCCAGTCTCGCCATGATTTAGAGTTGCGTTTGGAACCGGGAATTTGCCATGAACCGTGATCATCACGAATGGTGTTTTCTGATATAACATGCTCTTGTAATCCGGCAACGGCCATAAATGGTTTTATGGTGGATGCTGGAGGGTAAACGCCCAGTGTGGTGCGATTCACCAACGGGTGAGCAGGGTCATTCAATAGACGTTGGTAGTTCTTACTCGAAATGCCGTCGACAAATAGATTAGGGTCATAACTTGGGCTAGATGCCATCGCCAGTACACTGTTGTCTTTTGGATCGAGGATAACCGCACTTCCGGTTCGGTGATCAAGTTGTTCAAATACGTATTTTTGCAGTTCAAGGTCAATATTTAATACTATGTCTTTGCCTGCAACTGGCGGCACGTACTCAATAGTCCGAACAACACGGCCACGGCTGTTTACTTCAACTTCTTGATAGCCTTTGGTTCCGTGTAGGATATCTTCGTAATAGCGTTCGACACCGAGCTTACCAATAATAGTAGTCGCTTGATAATTCGCTTCGATGCCTTTTTCTTCTAGCTTCTTTAGGTCACTATCATTGATGTGTGCCACATACCCTAAGACATGGGTCAGCACCTCTCCATTTGGGTAAAAGCGCTTTAAGTTCGTATCAATCGATAAGCCGGGGAATTGGTACTGGTGCACCGAAAACTTAGCAATCTCTTCTTCACTTAGGTTCTCTAATATAGTGACAGATTTGAAACGGCGCGTGTTGTGATAACGTTTTTTGAATCGAGCGATCTGCTCAACATCACGCGGGATGTATTTGTCGAGCTTGGCGAGCATGGTATCGACATCATCTGTTTGCTCGGGAATCATCGTTAGATTAAACACAAGCTTGTTCTCGGCAAGCAACACACCATTACGATCGTAAATTAGCCCGCGAGTAGGCGCGATAGGCAATACTTTGATTCTGTTGCCATCCGCACGAGTTTGATAGCTTTCAAAATTGTCGACTTGAAGTCGGTACAGGTTGGCGACTAAGACGAGAGTGAACAGTAAGATCCCACAAAACGCCACGATTACACGGTTTTTGAATAGGTTTACTTCGATTTTATGGTCACGCATCTTAACGCGTTTATGATTCATTGAAGCCTCAAGAGTCTGTTACATTTAGTTACACCTATCGAGTCGGAACTTTATCTGAATATCGCCATAGTTTTGTAAAAGCTGTGTCATGATTTTGGGGATTTCTATGATTAAAGCGCTGACCAACAATGTAGTTACGTAAAGAGTGGCCGAATCAGATAGAAATATAGGAATTGAACGCAAAAAAACGGCCCTCATAAATGAGAGCCGTAACAATAAAGATTAACTTAACGCGAGGTATTAGTTCGAGCTCGAAGGTTTGAACTGAGATTTACGCATACGGTTTAGTGCGGCCATTACATCCAATACTCTTGGTTTCGCTAAGTCACCGTAGTTTGGCATGTTCACGTGCCACTCATCGCTTAAGATAGCGCTAAACTCTTTAGCAGGGTTGTTTGACCAACCTGGAGTTTGTGCAAACTGGAACCAAGCCCAACCAATCGCGTTTACTTCTGACGTTGATTCTAACTGCTCTAATGCAGAAAGGTCCGCGAATTCCTTACCAAAACGCAGTGACTCTTTGCCTTTCGCGTTAACTCGGAATTTGCCGTCAGTAAGAATGTTCATCAATGCTGCGCGGTTTAACGAACGAGGAACAAACGTTTCTAATGCGGTCTCACATTCGTTAGTTCGCTGAGTAGGGTGTTGAGCGATGACTTCTTGTGCTTTATCAGTTACGTCTACCGCTTGGTAGTCGTGCATTTGAATAACAGTGTCAGCCACGTCTAGGTAATCGCCAGATCCACCCATTACAACAATGGTAGAGATATCCATCTCTTCACGAAGTTGGCCAATACGGTCAACAAGTGGAGTGATTGGCTCAGCACCTTTTGATACTAGAGCTTGCATACGTTCGTCACGAATCATGAAGTTAGTCGCTGACGTATCTTCATCAATAAGTAGTGTTTGAACGCCTGCTTCAATCGATTCTTGTAGCCAAGCCGCTTGCGATGTAGAACCTGATGCATCTTGTGTGCTGAAATTAGACGTGTCTTTCTGCATTGGTAAATGGTTGATGTAGTTTGAAAGATTCAAGTTATGTACACATCGGCCATCTTCAGCACGGATCTTCATCGTATCGGTCGCAGTCACGATACCTTCACGGCCATCACCAGGAATATGGTTGTAGATAGAACGTTCAACGGCGTTCAATAGTGTAGATTTACCATGGAAACCACCACCAACGATCAGCGTGATGCCTTTAGGAATACCTAGGCCAGTCACATCACCTTGGTTTGGCGCGTTTAGCGTCACACTTAAAGACTCTGGTGCTAGGAAAGGAACTGCGCCTTTCATTGGCAGGTCGCAGTTACCTGCAATACGAGGTAATACACTGCCATTTGCAACGAATGCTGCTAGGTTGTTTTCTTCCAATTGAGCACGCAATGCGTCTTGGTCTTCAACAGCTTCACAATGCTTAATCATCGCTTCGATGTTGAGTTCGCGTTCAAGCGTTGCGCGACGAATAAACTTAGGCAAATAGAATGTAATGATGTTGATTGCTTTCTTTGCAAGAATACTACGACCATCAGCGGGTAGGTTGATACGAAAACGAATTTCGATACCGTGCTCGGTGAAAACCACAGATGTGTTATCCAAAACAGTTTGGCCGGTTAGTGCGATAGACACGGTCGCTTCTTGCTTAGCAAATTCAGAGAAGCTACGTGCAATAAAATCACGCGCTGCTACTTGGTATTCGTAAGATTTTTCTTTAAGCCAATCTAACCCTGTTAACGACCAAGCGCGTGTTGCGCGAAAACGTGAAGATGATGCATACGGGTCACCTTGAACGTGGTCGATGTGTAATTCGAAATCAGCAAAGTCGTATTGACCTTTAATTTGTTGATATGCGCGGAAGTTTTGTTTTTCGAGCTTTTTAAGCCAATATTATCTTGCGCATAATGAAGCGAGAACCATCCCAACTCGTTTGATTCTCAATGCCGATTTGATGGAAGATATCACACCGATTCAAGAAGCCTTGTGTGAAGTGGCGGGTCGTAAGATTCACTTCAATACCAACCCTTCAGGTACTCGAGGTCGTTACCTTAAACTCTCGAATACCAATGCATTGACGGCTATTACCACTAAGATTAATCACAAGATGACCATCAATCAGCGCTTTAAAGAGCTTCAAGAAGTGTTGTCGATGGATGTGATTAAACGGATGGAATGTTTTGATATCAGTCATACCATGGGTGAAAGTACGATAGCGTCTTGTGTGGTGTTCAATCAGGAAGGCCCTGTTAAGCCGGAATACCGCCGTTACAACATCACTGGCATTACCGGTGGTGATGATTACGCGGCAATGGCTCAGGCGCTTGAGAGGCGTTACTCGAAGCAACTTGATGTCGATAAGATCCCAGACATCATTTTTATCGACGGTGGTAAAGGTCAGCTCAACCGCGCTCATGAGATCATTTCTCAATATTGGGGTGATTGGCCATTTCGACCAAGAATGATGGGTATAGCCAAAGGGGTTACGCGTAAACCGGGTTTAGAAACCTTGGTGACTCTTGAAGGCGAAGAGTTCAATTTACCCAGTGATGCGCCAGCGCTACACCTTATCC
>NZ_JBFRVX010000140.1:0-5487 GCF_041475345.1 Vibrio sp. 10N.222.48.A3
CAGTTGAAGCGACAACTTAGTGCGTTTGAAAGCTTCAAAATCACTAAGTCTGGCGATTCATTCTCCTCTAGCTTCGACAAAAAGGAAGTGGCCTACCAATACAACTATGCCGAAGCCAACATCACGTCTAACTTCTGGAACGCCGGCGTCAATGCAGGCCTAACTGCAAACCAAATTATGGAACTGGCGGGCATCTTCGGTTGGGATATCGACTTTGCGTTGGATATTCGCAACAACGACAGCTTTAAGATTTTGTACCAAGAGAAAGTCGTTGAAGGCGAAGTGATTGGTCGCGGCAAGATCATGGCGGCAGTATTCAAAAACCAAGGTGATTCATTTACCGCGGTATTAGATGATAGAAGCGGCAACTACTTCGATGAAAATGGTCGTGCTATGAAGAAAGCCTTCTTGCGCTCACCGATTGATTTTCGCCGTGTAACATCGAACTTTAACCCTCGTAGAAAACACCCAGTAACCGGTAAGGTTCGAGCTCACCGAGGCACCGACTACGCAGCCCCTGTTGGCACACCTATCTGGGCAGCCGGTGACGGTATTGTTCAGAAATCGGGTTACAACCAATTCAATGGTAACTACGTGTTCATTCGCCACAGCAACACCTATATCACTAAATACCTGCATATGAAGCGACGTATGGTGAAAACAGGTCAGCGCGTAAAACAAGGCCAAACCATTGGTACTTTGGGCGGTACAGGCCGTGTGACTGGCCCGCACTTACACTATGAATTCTTGGTCAATGGCGTACATAAAAATGCGCGAACCGTGAAATTACCGCAATCTAAGTCGTTAACCGGTAAAGCAAAAGCAACCTTTATTGCCAACTCAGAGATTCGACTGAATAACCTTGAGCGATACGGCCAGTTGCTAGCGACTAATTAGGCAACTAGATACCAATTAGGTTAAGAGCCCTATAAACCAACGAAAAGAGCGCCCACCAAGGCGCTCTTTTTTATGTTCATCGAACCACTGTATCTACTATTTTTCAGGCTTCTTATCTCGCCCTAGCATCAGCAAACAAGGCGTCAGCACCAAGGTTAGTACTGTCGCAAATGCCAAACCTCCCGCAATCGCCGTAGCGAGTTGCGACCACCATTGCGTACTCGGCGCGCCAAACTCTATTTTTTGATTAATCAGATCGATGTTCATTTCTAACACCATCGGCATCAAACCTAATATGGTAGTGACCGTAGTAAGCATCACTGGTCTTAAACGCTGAACACCGGTTCTCAGAATTGCATCGCGCTTATCTAAGCCTCTTTTGATTAACTGATTATAGGTATCAATCAGCACGATATTGTTGTTCACCACTATACCTGCCAGTGCAATCACTCCAATACCGGACATCACGATACCAAACGGACGTTGGAAGATAAGCAGACCAACAAACACACCAACCGTAGAGAACAGCACCGCACTAAGAATCAGGAATGCTTGATAGAAACTATTAAACTGAGTAATCAAAATCAACGCCATTACCGCCAGTGCAACCATGAATGCACTTTGTAAGAAGGCAGAAGAGTTTTCTTGCTCTTCATTTTGACCACGGATACGAAATTCTACGCTATTAGGTAGCCCCAATTCACTTAACGCTTGCTCAATCTTTGGCAGTTCGAGGGCAAGGTTATAGCCCTCTTCCATATCCGCCATGATGTTCACTACGCGCTTACCATCGAGGCGTTTAATCGTATCTTGCTTGTGGTCGGGAACAATCTGAGCAAAGTTGGTGATCGGCACCAAGCCAGCAGGTGTTTTGACTCTCAACTGGTCAAAGCGTCCGATATCTCTTTTATCATTAGGGTAACGCACCAAGATATCGACCTCTTCTGATGAGTCATCAGGCAGGTAATCACCAATCTTGAGACCATTGGTAACGAATTGAACGGTATTACCCACCAAGGTCGCATCAGCGGAAAAGCGTGCGGCATCGTCTCGGCGAATATCCACTTTCCAATCAATGCCATCTTTGCTTGCTGTATCACTGATGTTAGTCAGAGCTTGATTACCATCCGCCCAGTTTCTTACAATTTTTGCAGCCTGATTCAGCTGTTCTGGTGTTGTTGCTGACAGCTCAATCACTAAATCATTTTCAACCGGAGGCCCTGCATCTGGAAACTTATATTCAATCTCAACACCAGCGTATTGATCGGTTTGCACCTTCAATTCATCAATAATCGCTTTAACACTACGACGATATTGCCAATCAACAGGAGTAATCGAGATCAAGCCAATCTGGTCGTCCCCCCCCGTGCGTGTGTAAACAGTATCGAACTCATCATGATTAAGCATCATTTGCTCAATATCGCGCATGATGTCATCTTTTTCTTGAATAGAAAGATCACCATGTGAGCGAACTTTGACATTAAAGAATGGTGGATCAACCTCAGGGAAGAACTCTGCACCTAGGCCCGCTTTGGAGTAAGTAAAACCAACTGCAACCGCGAGCAATATCGCACTGAACAGAATCTTAAAGGGATGCTTAATCGCAATCGAAAGCGTGTGGTAATACGCCTTGGTTAAGCCCGTTGCTTGTGAAAAATCACCATTATGCAGTGCCACCATTCGAGCTTGGCTCTTGGGCGATACGTATTGAGGTTTGCCAATCAAGCCACCTAATACCGGTACAAACAACAACGCCATAATCAATGAAGCGGTTAGCGTTGCAATCAGTGTTAGTGGCAGAAACTTCATGAATTCGCCTGTCACATCCGGCCAAAACAGTAACGGAGCAAATGCAGCTAAGGTTGTCGCTGTCGATGCGGTTATCGGCCACGCCATCCGTTTCGCTGCGTCTCGGTAAGCTTCTTTTCGACCTTCACCTTCTTGCATTCGCCTATCGGCAAACTCGGTAACAACAATCGCGCCGTCGACCAACATACCAACGGCCATGATCAAAGAGAACAGAACCACAATGTTGACGGTTAGACCAAACACAGACAACACCAACAATCCCGTGAGGAATGATCCAGGTATTGAAATTCCAACCAATAACGCGGTTCGAACACCAAGAATGGCGATGATAACGATCACCACTAAAATGATGGCGGACAAGATATTGTTTTGAAGATCGTTGAGCATGATCTTCACATCTTTAGATTCATCCCAGGTGTATTTAACCAATAAGTTATTGGGCCATTCCGCTTGTTGTTGAGCACCAGCCATAACCGCTTTAACTAACTCTACGGTTTCGATGATATTTTCACCCGCACGCTTCTTGATATCCAAGACCACCGCAGATTTACCATCTAAACGGGCAAAGCTATCAGGATCTCGAAACGCTCGACGAACCGTGGCCACATCACCAAAGGTTACGACCTGTTTACCATCCACTTTGATAGGTAACTCAAGTACGTCTTTTAAAGAGTTAAACACCGAAGGAACTTTGACTGAGAAACGTCCGTAGCCAGTGTCAACAAAACCAGCGGCGACCACTCGATTGTTCAGAGCGATCAGGTTATAGATATCCGCTTGATCTAAGCTGTAGCTCTCCATCAACAGCGGATCGACAATGATCTCAACAATGTCATCGCGATCGCCTGCAATATCGACCTCTAGAATTTGGCGATAGCTTTCGAGCTTATCCCCAAGCTCTCGAGCAATTTGCACTATGGTGCGCTCAGGAACGGTACCAAACAGAACAACTGACAACACTGGCTGCTCAGACGCGAGCGTCACCTCATTCACGGTCGGCTCATCACTGTCTTCTGGTAATTTTGGTTTGGCTAAATCGACAGCATCACGCACATCAGCCATCGCTTTGGTGAGATCAACGCCAACATTAAACTCCAACACAACTGAGGCGTGGCCTTCTGCTGCGGTTGCGGTCATCTCTTTTACGCCTTCAATCGACCTCAGCTCTTGTTCTATCGGTCTAACCAATAAGCGTTCTGCATCGGTTGGCGAAATACCTTGGTGCCCAACAGAAACGTAGATAATCGGGATGGTAATGTCGGGGCTCGATTCTTTGGGGATCGTGATATAGGTAACGACACCTGCGACCAATATGAGTGCCAAAAGAGAGAGCATTGTTCGAGCGCGAGACAAGGCTGCATCAATAATTGAATACATCGGTTATCTCCTACTCTGCAGTTACGTTAGAGAGTTCAACACCTTGCTCAACAGCAATCACCGAGTCACCATCACGAACAAAACCTTGCCCCACAGTGATGATATCGACACGCTGACCTAACCCCGTCAGCCACACTCCATCTTGCTCAGCTTTCACCAGTTGAATGCCGACAAATTTCACGATTGGTGAGTCGTCAATTGAAACCAAAGTTTTGACCCCAAGATTACCGGCCTCATCCAGTGCCAACATGGCAGGCGTCACTTTGATAGCGTCTCTTGTTTCTAGATTAAGGGTGACTTCAGCACTAACACCCGCAGGTAACAGGCCATCTGAGTTGTCGATTTCAATCTCAATAGGGAAGGTATTGGTTGAGGCAGAAGAGATTCGAGAAACATAGCGCAGACGACCTTCCGCTTCTTCTCTCCCTAACAGGCGAACCAAAGCTGATTGATTGACTAGCAAATGCTGGATATGACGCTCACTGACATCGGCCTCAATAACCAAAGGATCGAGGTCAATCACGCCAGCAACAGGATCGCCAACACCAACGAAATCACCGAGCTCCACCATCAAATCTTGAACCACACCGGAGAAAGGCGATGTGATGACTGTATTTTTTAGAGCCAGTTCAGCATTACGCTTCATAGCCTTCGCTTCAGTTAACGAAGCCTCAGCTGTGGTGTAGGCTATCTCGCCTTGCAGCCCTCTTTTTTTCAGCGACTGCGCCGCCTTAAATTCTTTCTGCTTCAATCGATATAAAGCCGAAGCTCGCTCTAGCTGAATCTCTAAGTCACCTTTATCTATCTGAGCAATGGCTTGCCCTACTTTAACCGTATCGCCTTTCACAACGTTCAACCTAACAATCTTGCCCGCGACTTCCGCTCCCAATCGAGCATGCCTATCGGGAGCTGTGCGACCATAAAGATCTATGGTTTTAAAGGTGGGGGATGAAGTGAATGTTTGAAAGGAAACCTTAGCCAGCGGAATTTCTGTCGCTTTTTTTGCTGGTGACTCTTCCGCTTGCCCCACTCCTAAACCAAGCCAAATCGACAACAGTACAACTAGAACCAGAGAAACCAACCACGGCTGCTTCAGTTTCTGAAAAAATGGAGAGTTAGAAAATAGAGTGGGCATAGCAAATCCTTTTGTCCGATGTGATTAAGGCGCGCTAATTAGCTTAACACCGTCATATGCAACATCCTGATGCACAGAGGTAACTTTAACAGACCCACACCCAACGAAGTTGGACGCTATCGACAGTTTAAAAAATATGGCGTTTACTATAAAGCAAATGAATAAAGTGAAAGCTTAAGTATAACCACCCAAAATAACCTTGGCGTACATGCCTAGAATAAGTCGACTTACTGTCTGTTTTGTATGGTGTATTTTTTACAAACAAAAAC
>NZ_JBFRVX010000141.1:0-7200 GCF_041475345.1 Vibrio sp. 10N.222.48.A3
AAACGGTGAAGTCCAATCCAGAAGCGATGTTCAACCTGTGCAAAGGGGCGATTCAAGCGGGTTACCGTGAGTTCACCGCTAACGTAGCATCGAACGATTTGGTTCGTGTGACAGGTTATATGATTAAGCTGTCTGACATTGCCAAATATGACGAGCAAGGTTCACGCACCAATACCACTTTCCTTGGTGCTGAAGCTGCAAAAAATACGGGCATACTAGAGCGTAAACCACGCGTAGCGAGCTTAGAGATGTCGCCGACATACGAATAGCTTTAACGTACGCATGTTATGTGTTTCTCGAATACGAACAATGTGAATTATGAAAATTTCTGATCTAACAACTCAAATGGCTAGGGTTAAAAATAATAAGACAGAAAAACAAGCGAAGGTCAGCCGTGTGCTGACCTTTTCTTGTGTTGATGGACCAGGAAATCGCTTGGTGCTGTTCCTACAGGGGTGTAATTTCGATTGCATCACTTGTCATAATCCACACACCATCAACCACTGTAACCATTGTGGAGACTGCGTGAGTGGCTGCCCGAGCAGTGCTCTGAGTCTTATTGAAGGCAAAGTGAAGTGGGATCCGTTAGCGTGTACCAACTGCGATCAGTGCGTCGATATCTGTGATCATAAGTCTAGCCCCAAAATCACCACGATGACGGTATCAGATGTGCTTGAACTGGTTAGGCACAATCAATTCTTCCTGAGCGGTATTACCGTTTCGGGTGGCGAGGCGACCATGCAATTGCCGTTTATCGTCGAGCTATTTCAGGCGATCAAAAGCGATCCGCAATTGGCACACTTAACGTGTTTTATTGATAGTAATGGCTCGTTGACACAGCAAGGTTGGGATAAGGTATTACCTTACCTTGATGGTGCGATGATCGACCTAAAATCATGGCAATCTGAAACGCATCAATGGTTAGTGGGTAGAGGGAACCATCGAGTGTTTGAAACCATTAACTACTTAGCTGATAAAGGCAGATTACATGAAGTTCGGTTACTGCATATTCCTAATAAAAGTGACCTAGATATCGAGGTAGAGCAGGTCGGGTATTACTTGAAGGGTTTGCCAAGTGATGTTCGAATTCGGTTAAATGCGTTTCAACATCATGGGGTAATTGGCGAAGCTTTAGAGTGGCCTAAATGCACCGAACAACAAATGCAGAGCTTTCACGATAAGCTCTACTTAATTGTTCAAAGGCCAATGCAAACACCTGAGGTTTATACCTAATATTTTCGGTCATCAATGCGAAAAGAGTTAGGCTTCTAAAAACAAGTCACACAACCATTTGATCGCCTGATCATTCATGTTTGGCTTGTTCCACACCAAGCTATACGCCACTTTTCCGTAATCAAAAGGAAGCGGTTTACTTACCAAGCCTTGTGCTTGTTTGGCATGCTCAGCCCATTGTTTTGAGCAAGTGAACAAGAAAGGTGTGTGGTGACATAACACCGCCGCCGCGCCAAAGTCCGCTACCGATATCGCCATATCTCTAGGCTTATGACATTGCACTAAGTTTTGCTCAAAGTAAGGCTTAGACAGTTCGTTATCTAAGATACCAATGTGTTTGTAGTCTAAATAGCCTTCAACTGTTAGTTCTTGCTGAGCGAGAGGGTGGTGAGCGCCCATCAAACAAACCATTTCATCAGGAAGAATCGTTTCCCACACCAGCTCTTTATTATCCGTTGGGGGTTGTGAGATATCGTGTGGCAACAGGATCAAGTTGACCTTACCACTGAGCAAAGCATCGAATCCAAGCTCCTGTTTCGAATAGATATTAAGTTTGGCTTTTGGTGCAAGTTCAGTGGTGATTTTGCTGATCTTCGAGGCAAACACTTCGAAGGTACTTTCACGCATCGAAAGTGAAAAGCTGCCTTGATACTCCTGAGGAGTAAAACTCTTTTGGTGAAGTAACCCGTTCATGCTGGAAAGAATCGCGTGAACAGTGGGCGCTATTTTCAGGGCAAAGGGAGTCGGGATCAGCTTGGTGCCGTCTCGATAGAAAAGTTCGTCATTAAGGATGTCACGCAGCTGAGACAATGTCTTACTCACACTCGAAGGGCTGACAAAGAGTTGCTCTGACGTTTGAGTGACGCTGTGGGTGTTCAGCATAATATGAAGCGCAGTGAGGTGTTTAAGGCTCACTCGCGATAAATGTAAGTAATCCATACACAACTCACTCAATGCGTGACAACGGTCGGTTTAAGGTTTTATAACAGAAACTAGCGCGCTAACTTGTGATGAGCGCGCGAAAAGTGACCCGCACAGAATGCGCCTACAATCGATAGCTCACCCGCCAAACATAAAGCCGCACAAACCTCAGCTAAGGCTTGTGATTTACCGTTGCCGTGTAGCCCTAGTAAATCGAGACACGCTTTTTGGCTTGGTAGGCCAGTACCGCCACCGACTGTTCCTAACATCAAGTTAGGCAGCGTTACACTCGCGTACAAACCACCTTCTTTGTTGAGCTCCATACGAGTCATACCAATCGCAGACTCAGCAACACACGCCGCGTCTTGACCGCAAGCAATGTAGAGTGCAGCAAGTGCATTGGCATAATGAGCATTGATACCAATCGTACCGCTTAGAGCGCCACCGACTGTGGTCATTTGTCCGAACTGCACCATCTTCTCTGGTGTGGTGTGGAGGTACTTAGCGACAAGCTCAGCAGAGATATTGACCTCGGCTGTGACTTTTTTACCACGAACGCTGCGCAAGGTTTGTGTATTGGCTTTCTTATCGCCTGATAAGTTGCCATCAAGGAAAGCATGATCGGGCTTAACCGGCGTATTTTCTATGATGTACTCAAATACCGCGTTGGTCGCGATAGTTACCATATTCTGACCAGAAGCGTCTCCGGTTAGAAATTCAAACACCAAGTAAACATGGTTACCTTCGATGTTGACATTGATGTCGGTAAGTTTGCCGTGCGACGTTGTTGATTCAGCTAAGGTTTTAAATTGGTCATACTGGGTCACTGCCCATGCTACAAACTGTCCTGCTTCAACTAATCCTTGGAATGCGAAACCAGGAGTGCGTGTTACGCCTTCATTGAGCAACATTGCACTTGCACCACCACAAGCTGTGATCAGCTTTGAACCACGGTTATACGACGCGACAAGCGCCGCTTCAGTGGTTGCAAGTGGGACTAGGTAGTCGCCTTTAGCAAACAGGCCATTGACTCTTAAAGGGCCAGATATACCAACAGGGACTTTTACCGTGCCAATAAAGTGCTCTATGTTTTTCTCATAAGCCTGAATCTGCCTTTGAGTATGAGGGTCGAGCAGTTCTTGCTGCGAGTCTGCATTATCGAGAGCCGCCCAGCGACGTGTAAGGTTTTTTTCAGTCAGGTAAGGGCTCGGAGTCAGTTTATTCACTGGCTTATCAAAATGAGGCTGGAGCTTCTTTTCTAATTCGTCTGCGGAGATGTCGCCTCCTAAAATAGAAACATAGTCACGGCGATGCAGATTTAGTTTTGGCATAAATAGTATGAAGTAAAGTTTGTGCAGCAAAATTGATTTGCGCTGATTCTACCGAGTAATAAACCAGAAACAAGTGCCTGATATAATGAGTTACAGTTTGTATGGATTTAGAGCCATTTGTTAGTCAAAAAGAGGGTAACCATCAAATCGATAAATAGTAGCTCGAATCAGATATGGATATCGAGAAGGCTACCAATGGCTTCGTTTTGACGATCAACCACACTCGCACCAACACGGTTGTAATTTGCGCTCTGTGTCAGCTTTAATAACGCTTCAGTAGAGGAAGAAGCTGGTTCAGGCTCTTTCTCTTTAAACGAAATGGGTTGTTCAGGTTCTATTTGATTGAAGCTCAAATCGCTAGTTTGGAAAGTGTCGTTGGTTTTTGGAGAGTGTTTGGAGTTTTGGTTAAGCTCGATAGCGGCTTCTTCAGCCATGTTGGTTGACTGCTGAATGATGGCGTAACCAGATTGAATACCAGATATCGACATAGCAGAACCTTTTATTGACGTATGAAATGAGTCTAGGCGGACGATATTTTGAGTGCAATGGAGAACGGCTACAAATTACTAAGATCAGGTGGATTTAAGCTAAAATAGTGACATTAGTCTATTAATTGAACAACTCATTCAGTACGTTTAACTCTTCATCTGTCAAAAGAGAAGGTTGATCTGTTTCAAGGTTTTCGTCTATTTCACCTTGAAGTGCTTTCAATTGCTGCGGGTTAAGGAGCTGTATTTTCTGCTTAAATGCTTCAAATTGCTGTGTATTCATAATGAGACCTTAGTTCAAATCCATATGCTCAATAGAGCATAGCTTACTGATTCAATAAATCAAACAAGATTAAGTGAATATTAAATGAAGTTTGAAGTTTCCTAAAACTAAGACAACTATAGATCCCTTTGGTTGTTTTTTGTCCGAGGAATGTTAGGCAAAGTTATGGATGAGTCAATCAAAGTCAGCAAGTTTACATGCGTGTAAGATTTGAACGGCCCTTGTAGATAAAGGGTAGGCAAGTGGTTGCTCTACCTAGATGAGCCTTTTGGTAGAGCAATGTACAAACACACGAAGTGTTCAAAAAATGAGCAGCTTCGTTGTCTTTTTGTTTTTACTGTTGTTTTGTTTTTCATCTTGAAACTTCTTTTTCAAGCGGCTTTTCAATCTTAACTTTAACTGCAAATTTTGTGGCTAAGGTATGCAGTTCTGGAAGCATTCGATAAATCAAATGTAGCTGTTGTAGAACCATTCTAACAGAGCTCTCATCCTCTTCTCTCCATTCACTTAAACGCTTATCAAGTTCAGGATCGTAAGCGTTTTTTACTTCGCATTGTTCTTGATGACAAAACAGCTGGTCGTTGAGAGCGTCGAGATGCTCGTGTATTACTCTGTGTGCGTCTAGTACCAGTTTGTGTGTTGCTTCGTCATCGATACGTGTTCTATGAGCTCCCAGAGCAGAGATATAGCTGAGTAGTGCATGATTGAGTGTTAGGAATCGGAAGCTCTCATCTTCAGATGTACGATACTTACCCGGCTCAACCAGCATGCTACTAACAGCGGCAGTCAGATTTGCATCATTGTTATGTGCACTGCGGCGTGCAATACGATAGCTAAGGCTGTCTTTTTTGCCTACACGGTATTGGCCAATGATCTGAGCGAGATAATCTTTATTGGAATCAAGCGCATCTGCCATCACCTTGTGAAGTCGTTTTGATTGCCAGTCCGGTAAAATATAGCTAACCGCTAAAACAGCGAGCGCGCTGCCAATGAAGGTATCTGCTAGTCTTGGCAATACAACTGCGTAGCCTTCCCCTAATTGATTGAAGCAAAAGAGCACAAGCAGTGTGATAAAGGCGGTCGCGAAACCGTAGTTATTGATACGGAAAGCGAAGAACATCACGCCACTGACCACAATGAATACCAGCTGACTCTCTTGAGATGGGAAAAAGGTCAACAACGGTACTCCAATCAACAAGCCTGCGACGGTGCCAATGACACGAGCCGTCAGCTTTTGTCGCGTTGCACTGTAGTTTGGTTGGCACACAAACAGTGTTGTTAGCAAAATCCAATAACCTCTTTCAATCTCAAAACCTTGGATAATTCCGTAACCGATCGTCAAAGTGATCGCCATACGAATTGCATGACGAAATAGCATTGAGTCGGTGTTCAAGTTGGCTTTGATCTTATGCCACATCGCCGTCAAAGTATGAGGGTTGGTATCGTCCAGTACGCCTTCTTCTAGTTTTTCTGCATCTGGGTTACTTATATTTGATAGCTGTTTTTCGACGGTAGCTAGGTTATTAAATAAGTAATCCAACTGGTTGAGCAGTGATTTCCATTCTGGGTTGTTCTGTTGATGCAGATGATTAAGTGAAGACATCAGTTCATCCAGTGCCAGAACAGATTTTTCGCCATGTTGGTATTCAGCGCCAACCTTCAGTGAGCTTGCTACTTCTTTACAAGCTTTAGCTTGGGCTTCGAGCAGATACTTAAATCGAAATAAAACGTCTGATCGCTCAAAGTGTTTTGCCAGCTCTTGATAACGGTAGTGGCTGGAGCTTACGCGTTCATGAATATCCTGTGCGATGAAGTAAGTATTAAGGAATCGGTCACTCGGTCCGTCAATGTGTCCGCGCTTAGAGCGGTTGAGTAGCGTTGCTTTGCACATGTTGAGCGCGTTAACAGTGCTAGCATTGAGTTTGGCTTCAATAATGCGATGTGGTTGGGGAATCAAATCTGAAACTGGATAGAAGAGCTCTGCTTTAGAGCCGATGTAATTGCCGATTTGATCGAATACTGTTGCTAGGTTTTGCTGCACTGGTTGCATCGGCCATACGATCTGCCAAATCATCGACATGAAGTAGTACCAAGCTGCGCCCGTTAACAATAGTAGAGGTTGAAACCAAAGGTTAGTGCTCTCGTGAGCCCCAAGCATGGCGTAGATAGCCACAAGTAATGATCCAAATGCGATACTGGCATATTTAGGGCCAATTGCCCCAAGTATAATAAAAGAGAAGGTTGAAACGAAAAGCCCTATCGCGAACAGCCAAGGCGTATCGAAGAGAATCTCAATAGAGAAGGCTGCAACGGCAAAACAGATAAAGGTTAGCGTGAGTGCTTTCAAACGTCCGGTAAAGCTATCATCACTTTCAGCAAGAGCCGCAGCAATAACCCCTAAAATTAATGGTGTGATCAGTGTGTTTTGACCATAATACCAAGCAGGTACTACAACACCGAGCAGAGTGATGAGAATTAATACGCTGTAATTTATGGTTTTATTCGCCCAATAAAGGCGTAGTTTTGCTGAGAAGTCCACAGTCGCTCACTTGACACACTAAAACCATAATCCTAACAGAAATCAAGCACAAGAATTTGATACTTATCCATAATTGCCCCTAGGTGGTCATGAAAGCGTCGATAAGCAGTGAGACATTATTAATTCTCACTGCATCATGATATAAATTCAATATTCCCAATTAAAGAGCACGCTCCAATGCAGCTAAGCGCTAATAAGACTGCACAGTTTTTTATTCAAAATGAATATCATCAAGTTGAGCTTGATGGTCCACGCCTGCTGTTATCTTCAGTAGGCAGTGAAGAACGTATCCCTTTCACTATTTGGAGTGGCAAGATCGCGATAAAGCGCGGATTGTTTTGGGGATCGTTGCAGTTTTTTGCTAATCAACAAGATGGCAAACAGCGAAGCTGGTTAGTCCAAGGC
>NZ_JBFRVX010000142.1:0-13839 GCF_041475345.1 Vibrio sp. 10N.222.48.A3
AAACATAACTGTATTCAAAATTTTTGTTCAGCCGTAGCGAGCGATAATACTCAAACAAAAAATTGCCAACAACTTTTCCGTCTTGATCAACAAAAAACAGCTCTCCTGTCCGGGATGAAAGAGATTTCCAAACTAGATGTTCATATGATTGGTTGTCTGAAGGTAGTGCAAGTTTAAGCCAACACGACTGATTAGGTTCAGGAATACAAGTAACAATTGAGCTCCACCCTTCTTCCTTATATAGGATGGCATCAACCGAAGAATCACTCACTACCATGCCATATTCGAAATCACTGATTTGCTTGAAATCTAATTCGTTAGCATGGCTAGTGAACGTTATCAGCACTGAAAAAAACAACATCACTAGCACTGTAAATGGCACTCTAAAATCCTTATTAAATCAAATATCGCGCGGCAAAAGAGCCCCATAAGTCCATATACTTGCGAGTTTACCATGTTAATTATTTGTAATTTGTAAGGGAATGTAATAACGTCAACGCATTACTATTGAGCAAATGAATCAACATGAATATCAGGTTGGTTAATTGCACGTTGATACAACACTTTACATTGCTAAAATGATAAAGCGTCTCTCGTATTCACATTCATACTCCATTCATTTTTATTGTATTAAACTGTCGTTACTTGCTTCTTTTACTAAGGCCACTGCATGCAAAAACCAAGCGCTATACTCATCTGTATCGCTGTAGCTATAGGCTCGACATCAAGCTTTGCACAAGATGATCACCATAACGGTCATGATCTTGTACAAGATGTTCATAAAGCGGGAACCCGTATCGAATTTGAAGAAGATCAAGACGAAGTCTATGAAGCGGTGCAAGAGGGCTACATTCGCCCTTTCTCAGAAATGTATGCTGCGGTTGAAAATGATCTTCATGGCCGAATCATTAAAGTAGAACTAGAAGAAGACGATGATATTTGGGTGTATGAGCTAAAAATAAATTTCCAAAACAATATCATTAAAGTGGAATACAACGCTGAAACGTTAGAAATGCTGATGATTAAAGGTCGCAACTTTAAAGAAGCGATCAAAAACTCCCACGAATAATAAATAACAATAAAAGAGTGATACATGAAAATTTTAGTCGTTGAAGACGAACCTCGCTTGGGCCAACAAATTCTAGAGACCCTTGAGGGAGCCGACTGGGTTCCAGAGCTTTCTCAAGACGGTATCGACGCACTCTACCGTGCAACATCGGAAGAGTGGGATGCCATCGTTCTCGATTTAGGTCTACCTAAGCTGGATGGCCTAACCGTATTAAAAGGCATTCGAGACGAAAACATTAACACGCCAGTGATTATCTTAAGTGCGCGTGACACGCTAACCCAACGTGTCGAGGGCTTGAATGCAGGCGCTGATGACTACCTAACTAAACCATTCGAAATGGTCGAACTGATAGCCCGCATTCGTGCTCAACTGCGCCGAGCGTCAGGCAGTGCTGCACCTATACTTCAAATTGGTGATCTAAGCCTAGACACACGTAGCTCTAAAGTATTGTGGCAAGGCCAAGCAGTTAGCCTCACGGCGCTTGAATATAAAGTGGTCGCTTATTTCATGCATAACCAAAACAAAGTTATCTCGCGCACTGAGTTGGTTGAACACATCTACAAGCAAGATTTTGACCGCGATTCAAACACGGTTGAAGTGTTCATTGGTCGTATTCGTAAGAAAATCGCACCTAAAATCATCAAAACCGTTCGCGGGCTTGGCTACCAACTGAATGCTGAATAATGCTGTATTTAATTAAGCTAAGAGCAATCTCCAATTAGTGGGCAGCCTGTGCTGATCGTTGTTGTTCTCATAGCAAGATGAGTAAAGACAGGCTGGTAACGTATGAATCTAAAAAAACGAACACTTAAAAACGTCAGTCTAAAAAGCCGCTTGCTTCTTGCCGCGGCTTTTTGGCTAGGTGCGATGATATTAGCGGCAGGTGTCGGAATTCCGAAACTGGTGAATGACTACCTCGTCGATGACATGAAGCAGCAGCTTGCTTTAACCATGGATGAGTTAACCGCCAATATCGAAACCAATGACAGTGGTAACCTAGTCATGGCAGAGCGTCTGTCTGATCCTAGGTTCAACCAACCCTACAGTGGTATTTATTGGCGCGCCGCTACCCAAGATCAGATTATTCGATCTCGCTCGCTATGGGATAAAGACCTCACCATCAAGCGTTCGCCGATTCACACATCAGTCAAAGGGCCTGAGAAAGAAAAGCTGATTTACATCGAGCAGGATATCTATCTGCCTGAACTGAATGACCCTGTCACGATCACCATAGGTATTGATGAAGACCCATTAGAATCCACACTGACCGAACTTACAGGTCAAGTCTGGTTGATTCTGATGTTGCTGTTTGTGGGCGTGCTGATGTTGATTGGTATTCAAGTCAGCTGGTCACTATTGCCACTCAGTAAGATGCAACGTGAACTGGTGATGTTAAGAAACGGCGAGCAACAAGGATTAAGCGACAACTACCCGAAAGAGGTTTCTCCATTGGTTTCTGACCTCAATGCCCTACTGTTCCACTATCAAGAGTTATTGGAGCGAGCGCGTAACCACGCGGGTAACTTATCTCATGCGTTGAAAACTCCGCTGTCGGTTCTGAAAAATGAGATAGAGCGACTTCCAGAGGATGACAAGGCACTGCTGCAACAACCCATTAATCAGATTCAAAGCCAAATCGATTATCACCTTGGCCGAGCACGCATGGCCGGTGCAATGAACATTCTTTCAGTGAAGTCTTCACCTTGTGAACGTGTTGAAGCTATCTCAATGGCATTTGATAAAGTCTATGCCGCCAACGAAGTCACCATGATTAATGAGCTAGACTCTGAAATTGAAGTGGCGGTCGAAAAAACCGACCTTGATGAAATGGTCGGCAACCTACTAGAGAACAGTTACAAATGGGCGAGCAGCATTATCCGAGTCCATTCGAATGAACTCGATGATGGCAACATTGAATTAGTGATTGAAGATGATGGCCAAGGCATTCCTGAAGAGAAGCTTGAGCAAGTGACCAAACGTGGTGTTCGACTTGATGAAACCACACCGGGAACAGGTTTAGGGCTTAACATCGTGAATGAAATGGCACACAGCTACCGAGGTAGCCTAACGCTCAGCAAGAGCTCTATGGGCGGATTGAAAGCCTCTCTGGTGCTAAAACTAAGCAAAGGTTAAGTAAGCTAAACGCGCTAAGTAAACCAAGTAAACACGATAAGCCCTAGCACAACGCTAGGGCTTAACTTTATTCTGGCTTAACAACGCTTTTCTCACTTCAATATGATTAGCTCATCGAGTGAAGCCCAATCATATTGCCTTCCGTGTCACTCACTACACTGATAAAACCATGCTCACCAATGTCCATTTTGGGTACTTGTAGCGCGCCACCGTTGGCCGCTGCCAAACTTGCTTCTGTGGCACAATCCTCACAAGAGAAGTAAACCATGGTGCTGTTGCCTCCCGCTTTTACACCAGACATCTTACATATAGCTCCAGTGGCTCCATAGTTCCCCATATCGCAAGGAAATACCCACATCTCAACTTCGATTCCGGTTTCATTGTCTAACTTGTCCAGCGTCACTTTAAATACTGATTCATAAAAAATTTTTGCTCTCGACATGTCATCAACATATATTTCAAACCAACCAATCGGATTCATTTGCATAACGTTATCCTCAGTTTTCGCTGCTTGTTCGCCCTTAATCAGCATAGTCAAAGTTGAACAATTTATAGTTGAGGAGTTACATGAGAGAAGGTTAAGTTTCTTTAGATAGAGTCCAGTAGAAATCACAAAGCCTTGTTTGAAGGGGGTTCAAACAAGGCACAAGCCAGTCGATCTATATCTCATTCACAGCGACATCTAAAGTTTGCAAATTGTCATTATGAGTTGCTACTCCGATCATCAAGATCTTACCGTCGGTATAATAGTCATGATCTTCATTCATTACTTCCACCGTAGCCAATGGGTACTTGTCTAGATCAATATCTGGTAATGACGTTCGTATCTGATTAGCAAGCCTATCTCGCTCTTCATCAACATTAGGGTCAATGTTATGCAGTATGGTCACAATGCCGGAGTAAGGGGTAACTTTAAGGCCATCATCATAGCTGATTGCACCTAACCACTGAGGCTGGTTAGTTTGAACATCAACACCAGCACGCCACCAGCGAATATGGCTACGCTTCATCAAGTTACCCGGCAATTGAAACGCCATATCTTGTGGCTTGTCTCTCCAATATAAATCGGACACTGGGGGCGTTTTGTCTCTAAGCAATGCGAGATAGCCAGCCCATTCAATCTCATTTCGAGAAAAAGTTTGATTCTCTATCCAGCCCAATTGTTTCATTAAGTCTCTTGGGGTTGCTCCAACATATAGTACGTTGATCGCTTGTGCCGAGTAGAATGAAGATTTGCCTGGGAACGCTTTATAGGTAACCGAATTCCAGTCGACTTTGTCAATTTGAGCCGTCTCTGGTTGATTCTTAAAATCATCCGCTTTCCAGAAAAAGTGTGCGTAGTTCGCAAACAATACCCACGCCAACAACAGCGCACTGGATTTGAGCACCAAGCGTCGCCACTTCATTCGATAACCAATAATGGTGAAGACCAATACCGTGAACACACCGGCGATCAAGCTATTATGCTCAGAGATAAATATCTTAAGGTTATTAAGCCACGGGAAGTTTTCAACACCGTGCGCCAGTAACATGCCCCAAGCAATGAACTGTCCACCACCAAGAGCCAAGCCGAACAACGCCAACACACTAAAATTACGCCACGGTACACGATGCGAGCCCGCTATAAATGGCACAACCCAAGCGATAGGCCCTAATAAACGAGCAAAAAGAATGATGTATGTGCCTTTGCGAGCAATTAGATAACGGCAGCGCGCAATTAATCGTTTGGTTTTAGGACGAAACTTAATGAGCCTTCGCTGCGCTTTCGCACCGTATTTATAGCCAATGAAATAACTGAGTTGGTCACCAAGCAAACCACCTAGCATGACCAAAACCAACGCCATCCATGCACCTGAATACAGTTGAAAGCCCGCTGCGATAAAGAAGGGCTCTCCCGGTACAAATAGGTTTGGGCCAATGAGAGCATCACCCAATGCCCCCAGAAACAGCCCTAGTCCATCAAACATAACAACCTCAATACTTACTGTTCTTTGTAGTGACCAAACTTGTAGTTCATCTCGTTGTTACGCATTTCGCCTTTGAAGAAGCGTCTTACATTGGCTTTAAGATAAGTTGAGCCTGTCTTCACAACGCCATCTTGATCTAAACGACGTGGGTCAAAACCAAAGGTCATATTCAGGAATCTAAATCGCCATGTTTTGCTCGCACGTTTTACGTAGTCACAGTCTTCACACAGGACGATCTCTTCATCGAAACCGCCGATCTCATCATGCGCGCGTTTAGTCGAGAAAATACATGCGCCAATCGCCGTCGGGAAAAAGAACTGGGTAGTGAACAAGCCTGCGTTAAATAAGCCGTAACCGAACTTGTGTACAAGCGGCAGACCTTTCGAGCTCATGTACACACCCGCCACTTCAAGCTTCTTCTCCTCTAGTTCATAAAGCGCTTTCGCAAGAAAGTTTCGGGGCAAGCTCACGTCAGCATCTAAGAAAAGGATTCTGTTGTATTGCGCCAATGAAGCACCTGTGTTTCGTCCAAGGCTCACACCACGACTTTCCATATGATGAACCGTTAATTTTGGCAACGCGTTTTCATAGGCTTGCGCCACTTCTCTGGTGTTGTCTTCACTATTCGAGTCGACAACAATCACTTCAAACTCTTGGTGGGTTTGCACACTCAACTCTTCCATTAAGCGGCTAATGCGTTTCTCTTCATTTAGCGTAATTACGACAATGCTTACCGGTTCCATATTTTCACCTATTCATTCTGCTGTTTGATTAACACTAAGATTAACCAACCAAGCCTTAACCAAGTCTTAGGCAAACATTCATTTTCCGTTCATTAACTTGATGATTTAGCAACGCTATAAATAGATAAGATAGGCAATGTAAAAGACGATAAAATGGGGTAAATAAGCGCTAGTGAACGTTTTATCTCCAAACGAATCATTTATCGAAGGAAATTCACTTTGAGATGGGCTTCTGACTTGCTCAGATTTGAATGTGATGTTAGTATCCGCGCTCGCTTAAGCATGAACTCGTTTATGCCTAAGCTTTACCACATACTCAAGGTCGCATTGAGGTGTGAAGTTAATTTTTACTAATTTGAGAGTAAAACTATGAAATTTGAAGCAGTAGTACGTACTGAACTAGGTAAAGGTGCGAGCCGCCGCCTACGTCACGCTGGTAAATTCCCAGCTGTAATCTACGGTGGCGAAGCAGCAGCTGTAGCTATCGAACTTGTTCACGCTGACGTGATCAACCAAATGGATAAGCCTGAATTCTACGAAACAATCACTCTAGTGATTGACGGCGCAGAAGTTAAGGTTAAGCCGCAAGACGTTCAACGTCACGCGTTCAAGCCTAAAGTTGAGCACATGGACTTCATCCGTATCTAATTCCCTACCAAGGAATAAGATTGGATTAATCCAGCCTTCTGCATAGAAAAGATAATCGATCTTACCAGTCGAGAAATCTAGAAATTCGAAACCCCGATGCTACCAACATCGGGGTTTCACCGTTTCTGAGCCCTCAAAAACGTCTAAAATCTCGCGCAATACACTGAAAATAATCAATTTTCCCTCTCCCCACTTTATCCCAGTCTTGCTTGGGTGGATTAAGGGTGGACGAAAGGTGGACTTATACAGTAGTTTTTCTAACACAAAGACTAGACCGCTTTTTCGCTAGGCTCCGCACACTCATTTTTCAAAACATAACACTGAGCCTCCCTGGCCAAAAATCATGGATTCGGATACCGAATTAGCGAATAAAGAAGAGTAATATTAGGATGGTTGTAGCAGTTTACCTTGGAAGGTTATCGTACATTTACTGGGTCAAGCGGCCTGAATACCCGACTTTTCTTAGGATCTTCTTTCTAGAGCGTTCGTAATGTCTTTTTTGAGTTCCTCTGAAAGGCGTTCGAATTGTTTTGGTACAACCAAACCTTCTTCACACATTTGCATGAGTTGGATAAATGCTCGGCTTCGAGAATGGCCATCAAAAATAAGCTTCATTTGCTTTTGAGATTCTTTGGAGTACTCGCACATAAAGTGAAACCTTTCCCCTACAGATTCTGATTCATCAGTAATCGCTTTGATGGCTTCATCTAGCTGACGAGTACAAAACAGTTGCGCAGCTTCACTCTTTATCTCACAAAAGATTTTCCAATCAGACTCTTTGATATTCATACAGACCTCCACAAAGTGTTACTTCTTAGGGTAGAACATTACGGCGTTTAAAAGACGTGAGCGACACGATTACCCAATAGTAAATCAGAGCGCTATTAACACGAAATCCAATCTTGAGCAGAAAGGAAGGGCCAGCATTAGGCTGCTTTAAACGCCTGTAGGAATATTTCCAAAGTCTAGTTTGATATTAATTCCACTAATTTCGATTTCACTTGATGCTAAGAAATACAGGTATAAAATTTGGCCAGAGGTCCATATAAGAATCCGCCTTAAAGGATTTATTATGTGCGTTGCTGAAGATTAGCGACATGATGCTTATACTTCTTCTCACGCCAAAACCATATTGCATAACTTAAGGGGACAGCACCAATCGAGCTCCAGAAACCACTCATTAATACATCGGTAGTTTGTATCCAGCCCCAAGCTGTTTCTGACATAAACAACGGCTCAATACTTTGACCTACCATCACGCCTAAGATTGCTGGAAATGATGTACGAGCAGTAAATCTGAGACTCCCTTTTTTCCTCTCTAGCTTCCACTTGGAAAATTCGACATCTGGATCTTTCACTATCTCCTCCATAAGATATTCTGCCTGAAGCACATAATGCCTAATTGAGTCGCTGACAACACTACCTATACACTCAAACCTACGACCGAAATCACTGAAACTAATCCAAGTAGAAAATTACAAGCGTAACAGTCTGCTTAAATGCTTGTCATGGCGCAATTTGCAACACCCGTGGCGATTTACTACAATATAGATACAAACTAAATTAGGAGACATATTATGGCTACTGCAAGTGTACGTATTGACCAAGATCTTTTTGATAAGGCAGCGATAATGGCTAAAGCACTAAACCGCACTACACCAAAACAAATTGAGCACTGGGCTAAAATCGGGAAAATGATGGAAGACAACCCCGATCTACCTTATGAGTTCGTAAAGCAAGCAGTCATAGCAAAAGCTGAGAAGGAAGCAGGTAAATTAGAGGCTTACTCTTTTGACTAAGATTACCAACATTCTTCAGACACCTACTTTTAAGAAGGCGGTCAAGAAATTACACAAGAACCAAAAAACGGATCTAGATAATGCTATTCGAGCCCTTATGGAAGATCCGCATCTTGGTGAGCAGAAGAAAGGTGACCTGTTTTTCTTGAGAGTGCATAAATTTAAGATGGTTAAGCAATTAACATTGCTCGGTTATAGCTATAAAGATGGTACTGTAACTCTCGAACTAATAGCTCTCGGCTCGCACGAAAATTTTTATCGAGATATGAAGAAAATATATTGATTCAATGTGATCGAAAATATCCTTGCCCGTCTGAGCCATACTCGTTTGTTGAACGAAGCCGCTACGCGGCAGAGTAAAACAGCTACCATCCATACTCTTGTAACGCTATAACTCTCCTTATGAACAACACCTTACTAACCTTAAACTGCAAGGTAAACCACCTGCAACTATTGATGCCTATTCTCGTGTGGTTCGTCGAAAGGCATTTGATAATAAGGAGAATGGCATCAACCAAAATAGAGGAGGTGTAACGACGAAAGAAACGAAAAATAGCTAACTGGTTAATAAGATTGCTATCGCAACCTTATCTTGGCCTCGCTTGCCTTGAGAAAAACCTCAAAGCGATGTGTCCTTCAAACTAAATTACGCAATTTACTTAATAAAGTGGCTTCGGGCTTATTCAACACTTGGGATTTAGTGTTGGCTACGCAACACCTCAATCCTTATTAGTTAGCTTAAATTTCAACGAATTGTGCATACGGGCAAGCACTCACAAGTTCACTTTTAACACCTTTAATTAAGTGCTCTGGAACCCAAAAGTCCAAAGCTCCATCGGATTCATTAAACAGAGTTACGCACGTCCCTCCAATCGGGTCTTTCACAAACTGAATACGGACAATGCTAGTAGTACATATCGTGCTGCCTTTTAAGCTAAGGAATCGTTCCACAGCCAGCTTGCGGATCGTTATTTGATTACCCTCAACCTCGATGATTGCTTTGAGCTTTGAAGTTTTCAATTCGAACAAACCAAACAAGGCAGGAAACACAAATGTTGCGCATAAAACGACAATGATTATTGAAATAACATCCATAGCTTCACGTCCCTTTAAGCTAACGCCTGCATAACACGTTTGCTACGATACAGACCTAGCTGAATTTTAACGCCTTAATCACTGAAACTAAAGGCAAACTGACAACGCCGAGTGTAGCAAATCGTGTTGATGCATTTGTTATGCGTACGGTTTATCCGATAGTTTCAACCATTCAGATTCTGAAGGCATTGTGGCAAATTCTTCGACGTTATCGCAGATAAATGCCTCATCCCAGTTTGCTCGCGAATTAACATAGACATGAGCCTTGATTGTTGTTTCTAAATCTTCGGACATCAATCCTGCCGGCACCCAATATTTATCTTTGCTTGAGCTAAGGTTCGGTACAGGGCTTCCACAACACTGACAAAATTCCGATTTAAAGCCTGAACTTGAAACATAACGACCAATAGAATTTGTACTCGAAAGCCATTTGAAATTATCCGCTTTAACAATTAAAGCTGAATTCGATGACGACCCAGATACTTTGCGACAAAGCGAACAATGACATTGATAAATCGGAGGTAAGGCACCAGATAGCTCAAACGACACCTCGCCACACAAACAAATACCTTTCAAACTCAAACTCCCTTAATCAAAAAAGTACGCTTAGACATAATGACCCCCACGAAAGGTGCTAGCCTCCAATATCGTGGGTTAGCTTAAAGCCAGAGCCATAATTAGTGCGTCAAACAACTAAATTTGGAGGCTAGCATGAATAAAGATAGCATAATTTTTATTGGCTTAGATACGCATAAGTCATTTATTCAAGTCACTGTATTACAAGAACATCGTGGGGCAAATCCACAACACCTTGGCCGTATTAAATCGAATAAGTCCGCGTTGATTAAATTGGCCAAACAACTGCAATCCAAGTATCCAAAAGCCACTCTGCACTTTGTCTATGAAGCAGGGCCATGTGGTTACTGGACTTATCGCTTAATGACGAGCCTTGGACACTGCTGCTATGTCGTCGCTCCATCACTTATACCTAAAAAGCCAGGCGATAGAGTTAAAACCGACAAACGAGACGCTGCAAAGCTCGCCAAGCTGTTAAAAGCCGAAGAGCTCACACCCATCTATGTACCGGAAGCAGAAGATGAAGCTATTAATCAACACCCAACGTTGTGGCTGCCGAGTGGCATTCCCAAACAGTGGGTGGTCGATTGCAGGCAAGTGGGATACGGTCAGGTTGCATTGAGCTATTTGTCTCGCTACCTCTATCGCGGCGTGTTGCCTGATGAAGACATCATCCATATCACCGATGATACGGTCACGTTCCGCTATAAAGAGAGCCAGACCAATGGATGGCGAACGCGCACCTTGCTCATTTTGCAGCACGTACTCCCCAAAGGGTTGCAGCGAGTTCGAGACTACGGATTTTTACGTGGTCAAGCACACGCCTTAAGAGTTCGTATTCAGCTGTTGCTGTTGAACTTGGTCTATATGATGCCGCCAGTGCCAGCACCGATAAGGAGCAAAGCGATACGAGTATGCCCTTGCTGTGCACATGAAATGGCATGTGTTGGAGTAAGCCGACCCACCTAGCCGAAAGGCATTGGATAATAAGGAGAATGGCATTGACGAAATCAGAGGAGATGTGACGACGAAAGAAACGAAAAACAGCTAACTGGTTGATAAGATTGCTATCGCAACCTTATCTTGACCTCGCTCGCCTTGAGAAAAGCCTCAAAGCGATGTGCCCTTCAAGTTCAATCGTACAATTTACTTAATAAAGTGGCTTCGGGCTTGTTCAACACTTGGGATTTAGTGTTGGCTACGCAACACCTTAATCCTTATTTGTTATGGTAATTCTCATATTTTAGTTGCCTTAATTAACATCGCAATACTGATAATCAAACCTGACACTGCTGTTAGTAAATCAATTAACTCATTCATTTTTAACCTCATATATTCTTAATATAAGGTCATATTAAAGTATTAAGTCTTTAAACATAGGGGGCAAAAACATATACCTAGTAAATCTAATTTACCCCCTACGAACAGGAATAAAAGTTCCACCAATTCTTTTTTCTATAGGTAGTCTTTTTTGCTTTTCATATAAACTAGATAAAATTGGTTCCGCTTCAAATGGGAAAAACACCTCTAAAAACCTCAAAAACGGTGTTTTCCCCCCTGATGAGTCAATAGTTCTAGTTGCTTTTATGTTCGCAAACCATATAAGATTATTACAGGTACCAAGTACAAAGCTTTCAGCTTTAGAGGGAGAACGATCATGAAGATCGACTCGTTCTAGATGCGAACTAATTAACTTTTTTAACTCTATTAATTTTTCATTTGCTACTGACATATCAAGTTCATCTTGTTTTGTCGTTGTTGTATTTGATAACCAGTTAATTGTTCTTTCTAAGCTACAAAATGCTTCGTCAGATAATTTGGACGCTTTTTGTCTTTGTTTTTGGTGAAAGTCATGAATTTCTTTTGATTTATGTTTGGTTGCAGGAAAATGGCTTGAACCGAAAAAATCATGAATAGCTTTATTAATAATTAAATAAACCCCGTCGAGGTCTCCTTCATATCTTTTATATTTTATTACTTCACTATTGATTCTCGATCGAAAAATCTTTCCCATAGCTTCATAGGACTGATCGATTAATTTCAGATGATGATCAGAGTTCTTATATTTTTCTCTCATTAACTGTAAAGAACTTCGTTCATCAAAAGTCAATTCATCCCAAGAAGACTCAGACATATAGCCTTGCTGCATACTCTCAATCCTCACTAATTACCATAATCATGCAAGCACGAACCCGTCCGCTTAACATATCAAAAAGGTCGGTCATAACCAACTGAATGCTATGCATTTAATATAAAATCGGGTCTCAACATTCCGTGTGAAAACGTGCAAGCACACATTGCCGCCTTTGTAAGGCACGTTATCATTCTTAGCCACTTATCAATCCAATTACTATTCAAAAACTTAACACCATTACCCTCGTTAGGTTCGTGCTCATTCAGTGTTAAAAACCACTCTTTTTAAAGTCATTAATTATTCAATAAACTGTCTGTGTGTACAGGTCACTTAAGGGAAGGTAAAGCTAGTCGATTCTGACTCGTCATCAATGAATACGTGAATGTATAAAAGTAATCATAAATTCGGGCGCTTTGAGGGAGGTGTTGGTGGAAATATTAAAGTTACAGCGACTCTGGGTTCATAAACATTCAAAAGGCAAGATTCAGTTTTTTCCTTTTGAATGTTCCTCAGAAAATCACCACTACTCGTCACTTATTTGGATGGGATTTTAGTTACTAAGTGTGAGATGTGACTAGGGCTAATAGTCATATTTAAGCGGTTGCACCACAGAATCTAAGCCCTCAATCTTGAGAGCTAAACATAACTGCATTAAGTCGCCCAACTCACCTTGTGGGAAGCCCTTTTTATCGAACCACAGCAAGTATTCTTCAGGTAGGTCAATCAAGGTGCGGCCAGCGTATTTGCCAAAAGGCATTTGCATTCTGGCTAGCTTAATCAGGTTTTCTTTCTCTAGCATTACAAGCTCTTTCTAGACGTCGTCGATATTCTGTAGAGTATCACCTAAACGTTCAACCCAATAGTTGATCGCATCTTTGGCATCATCTAACGAATCAATCATAGTAGACAAGTCTTTATTACCCGCTTCGCGGTCGATGGCTGCAAACAATGGAGTACCGTCTTGCGCATCGCTGACCAATAGCTCAACACTGGCGCTCCCAACGTTGGTGTGCTCGCCTGTCGTCACCTTATATATAGTCGACATCGCAAGACCAAACGGCAGCACACTGCTTGTCACGGCTAAGATAGGGTTGGGCGTTTCAACATTACTTAAAGCGATACTCAAGCGTAGCGTGTTCCCTGTTGGTTCATCGACAATCGTTTTATGAGGCGATATTTTCGCTTCCAAACGACTTACCATATGATCTGTGAGCTCCTGAATGTCTTCCTGATCTAATGTGCCTTCTTCTGCCAACACAAAGATTTGGTCGATCACCACAGAGTCATAAGCGTCTAACTTGGATTTCAAACGTTGTTCGTCACGCAGCCCTATCCTTGCCCAAACTAAATCAACGCCTCCATCAGGGCCAGGCCGAAAATCTTCATAACTGGTGAATTTAGTAGCGGTTTTAATTGGGCCGCCTGCACAACCAAACAAAAACATGCTGGTTGCAACAAGCAAAAGGACTTTTAAAGGTTTCATAACGCACTTAAGTAAATCAAGGAATTAACCAAGTATGCCATACCCTAAGTTAAAAAGTTGTAGAAAAAGAGGTAAAACTCAGAGCTCGATCTAAAATCAATGGTTCTGAACAGTATGTGCATACTCTACGATCACCTGATTGCCTTCGATATAAGCATTTTGGATCTCACCATCAACACTCATTCTACTTTT
>NZ_JBFRVX010000143.1:0-8265 GCF_041475345.1 Vibrio sp. 10N.222.48.A3
TCTTAGAAGTCGTCGCGCTGTTGCCCGATACCGAACCACTCACAGGCGATGTTGGCGCGCTCGTCAGTTGGTTTGGTTTTTGATCATACAAAGTCCAGCGTAATCCAGAAGACTGTGCCTTAATCACCAAAACAGCATCAACAGGGTAACGTTGACTCGCGTTGCTAATCGGTGTGACAAAGCTGCCCCACAAATCCGAGGTGGCCACTCCCGTAACATCATCAAAATCACCAACAGGAAACATCAAAGGCAAACCGCGCTCTTTTGCATTGGCTTGTAAGCCTACAGCTAACAGTGAGTTGGAGTGTTCCCAGACAATGTTCTTGTCGTAGTTACTCTCTTCTACCAGCCAAACAAGAATATTTGAGCGAGTATCAGGCCAGTACGGTAATTGCGCTTGAGTCAGTAGTGAACGAATTTGAGCACCGTTAAAACGCATACGCAATGTTGATTGGTCATTGCTTTCGCCAAAACTCATTTGAGACATGTACTGCGCACTCTTACGCATCGCCTTTTGAATCGTCTCATTCGACGCGACATCAGTTTGGCCAGTAGCACGTATCAATACCTGCTCCATGCCAGTATTTCTTGCCACTTGTTCTGGTTGTTTGTCTTCAGCGTTAATCGCAACTTCAGCACTAAAGATATCTACTTGAGTTAAGGCATAACTCGGAGAGGCTAATAGTCCCATCAACAACAATGCTATGTAGCGCATATTGATCCTAATATTCAAAGCTTGTGCCTTGATGATAAGCAACTATGGATTGAGGGGCAAGGTCGTTAGCCCCCACTGTGTTTAATAACCATAAAATATCACCTGACCATGATAAATCGTTCACTTGTAAACTGAATTTTTCTTATTTTGATAGAGATAAACATAACTAATATAAATAAATTTGATCTATCTGACATAGCAACCGATTGCCAAGTGATAGAATCCCGCGAATTTTATTTTTCGCTTTTCATATAACGACCATTTTTAAGGACATAACATGAAAAATGCTCTGCAAGGTGCGCAAATGCTATTTGTCGCTTTTGGTGCACTTGTACTGGTGCCCCTGCTGACAGGCCTTGATCCCAACGTAGCGCTCTTTGGTGCAGGTATCGGTACCCTTTTATTCCAACTTATTACACGCCGTTCAGTACCTATTTTCCTTGCGTCTTCTTTTGCATTCATCGCACCTATCATGTTTGGCATTCAAACTTGGGGTGTAGGTGCAACTATGGGCGGCCTTATGGCGGCAGGTGTTGTGTATGTATTAATGGGTGCCTTAATTAAGGTACGTGGTGTAGCCTTTATCCACAAACTGCTTCCCCCAGTCGTAGTTGGCCCTGTAATCATGGTGATCGGCTTAGGTCTTGCTCCTGTTGCGGTAAACATGGCGCTAGGTAAAACAGGCGATGGTGCGGTTCAGCTTATCGATGCAGACGCAGCGTTATGGATTTCTTCTATCTCATTACTGGTAACGATTGTCATCAGTGTTTTCTCGAAAGGCTTTCTTAAGCTGCTGCCGATCTTCGGCGGTATTGTGGCTGGTTATGTAACGAGCTTAGTATACGGTGTCGTTGATTTTACCCCTGTCGCTCAGGCCGCTTGGTTAGCTCTACCTAACTTCACAGCGCCAGAGTTCAACATCAACGCTATCTTCTTTATGGTATTTGTAGCAATTGCACCTGCTGTTGAACACGTAGGCGACATGCTTGCTATTTCGAATGTAACCGGTAAAGACTACCTTAAAAAGCCAGGTTTACACCGCACAATAACTGGTGACGGCGTGGCAACGATTGCAGCTTCTATGTTGGGCGCTCCACCAAATACAACCTACAGTGAAGTAACGGGGGCTGTAATGCTGACCAAAGCATTCAACCCAGTGATCATGACTTGGGCTGCAGTAACAGCGATTGTTCTAGCATTAGTAGGTAAGCTAGGCGCTCTATTACAAACAATCCCAGTTCCTGTGATGGGCGGCATCATGATTCTACTGTTTGGTTCAATCGCAACGGTAGGCTTGAATACTCTAATTCAGAACAAAGTTGACCTACACAAATCACGCAACCTTGTGATTGTCGGCATTACTTTGGTCTTCGGTATTGGCGGCATGGCATTTGGCATCGGCGACTTTAGCCTGCAAGGCGTAAGCTTATGCGGTATCGTTGCTATTCTACTGAACCTAGTCCTTCCTGAAGAGCTAGGCGACAACACCGTAGTAGACAAAGCCCAAATCGACTAACTGCAAGTCAACAAACTGTAGAGGCTTGTGATCCTCAATTAAGAGCATCACAAGCTAGCAAGATCAAAAAAGGGAGAGCATCGAATGCTCTCCCTTTTTATTAATACGGCTAATTCAGCGAGTTAAGAAACGGTTTAGCGTAACTTAAGCTGAAACCGAATTACTTAGTACCGAAGATCTTATCACCAGCATCGCCAAGACCAGGAACAATGTAGCCCTTGTCGTTTAGCTTCTCATCGATTGCAGCAGTGTAAAGCTCAACATCTGGGTGCGCTTTTTCTAGTGCAGCGATACCTTCAGGGGCAGCAACAAGTACCAGTACTTTAAATACTTTACAGCCTTGCTCTTTTAGAAGGTCAAGAGTTGCAATCATAGAACCGCCAGTTGCTAACATTGGATCAACCACTAGAGCAATACGCTCATCAATGTTAGATGCTAGCTTGTTGAAGTATGGTACAGGCTCTAATGTTTCTTCGTCACGGTAGATACCCACGACACTGATTCGAGCACTTGGCATATGCTCTAAAACACCATCCATCATGCCTAGACCTGCACGTAGGATTGGCACTACTGTTACCTTTTTACCTTTAATTTGGTCAACTTCTACTGGGCCGTTCCAACCATCAATAGTTACACGTTCAGTTTCAAAGTCTGATGTCGCTTCGTATGTTAGAAGGCTACCCACTTCTGTCGCTAGCTCACGAAAACGCTTAGTACTAATGTCACCTTCACGCATCAGGCCAATTTTATGTTTTACTAGCGGGTGTTTCACTTCAACAACTTTCATTTCCAACTCCGGCAATATTTAAACAAACCTGTAGATTATACACGAACTGTGGGGTTATTTCAGAATCTTTATTCTAATAAAAAAAACCGCGCAAACGTTTGCTCTTCGTAATCAAGCCCTGTTAGAATAGCGCCGTTTTCACATCCAACTTAAGTTCGAGGACTATCCCGTGAGTGGTAATACTTCTTCTCTAAGCTACAAAGACGCTGGTGTTGATATCGACGCAGGTAATGCACTAGTAGACCGTATTAAAGGTGCTGTTAAACGCACTCGTCGCCCTGAAGTAATGGGCGGTATTGGTGGCTTTGGCGCCCTATGTGAACTTCCAACGAAATACAAAGAGCCGGTACTTGTTTCAGGTACTGATGGTGTTGGTACTAAACTTCGCCTTGCTTTGGATCTGAAAAAACACGACACCATTGGTATCGACCTAGTGGCAATGTGTGTGAACGACTTAATCGTTCAAGGTGGTGAGCCGCTATTCTTCCTAGACTACTACGCAACAGGTAAGCTAGATGTAGATACAGCAGCAGATGTTGTTTCTGGTATTGCTGAAGGCTGTGTTCAAGCAGGTTGTGCACTCATCGGCGGTGAAACTGCTGAAATGCCAGGTATGTACGAAGGCGACGACTACGATGTAGCCGGCTTCTGTGTTGGTGTTGTAGAAAAAGCTGACATCATCGACGGTACTAAAGTAGCTGCAGGCGACGCACTTATCGCTGTTGGCTCAAGTGGTCCACACTCAAATGGTTACTCTTTGATTCGTAAAGTTCTAGAAGTTTCTGGTGCTGATAAGAGTGAAGAGCTAGAAGGTCGCACTATCGGTGAACACCTACTAGAACCGACTAAGATTTACATCAAATCGGCACTTAAGATGATTGCAGAGCATGACATTCATGCTATCTCGCACATCACAGGTGGTGGTTTCTGGGAAAACATCCCACGCGTACTTCCTGAAGGTACTAAAGCAGTGATTGATGGCAAGAGCTGGGAATGGCCTGCTATCTTCAACTGGCTACAAGAGAAAGGTAACGTGGAGACATTTGAAATGTACCGCACTTTCAACTGTGGTGTAGGCCTAGTTGTTGCTCTACCTAAAGATCAAGCAGACGCTGCGGTTGAACTGCTGAAAGCCGAAGGCGAAAACGCTTGGGTTATCGGTGAGATCGCAAACGCTGAAGCTGGCGAAGAGCAAGTTGAAATCAAATAAGTGATACGCTCACTTACTTAGTTAATCAATGAGGACCTTATGGTCCTCATTTTGCTATTTGGCCCACAGAAAACCTTAGTTTATGTAGGTACATTGTAAACAGTTCAGTTAATCAATCGCATGACCCACTCTATGAAAAACAGCCATTCTATGAATAACAGTCACTCTAAGAAAAACATCGTCGTTTTAGTTTCAGGAAGCGGAAGTAACTTGCAAGCAATTTTGGACGCCTGTGATAGCAATATGATTGATGCTTCAGTTAAAGCTGTCTTCTCAAACAAAGCAGAGGCTTTTGGTCTAGAGAGAGCAAAATCAGCAGGTGTTGACGCACATTCTGTGAACCCAAAAAACTATGGTTCACGTGAAGAGTTCGATCATGAATTGATGATTCAGATCGATGCTTACCAACCCGATTTAATCGTACTTGCGGGATACATGCGTATCTTGAGTTCAGAATTTGTTCGTCACTATGCCGGTAAAATGGTCAACATCCACCCTTCCCTGTTACCTAAATACCCGGGCCTACACACCCACCAGCGTGCCATTGATGCACAAGACAAAGAGCACGGTACAAGCGTCCACTTTGTTACCGAAGAACTTGATGGTGGCCCTGTAATCTTGCAAGCCAAGGTGCCGGTATTTGAAGATGATGATGCTGACATGTTAGCAAGCCGAGTACTGACTCAAGAGCACTGTATTTACCCGATGGTTTGTAAATGGTTTGCTGAAGATCGTTTATCGATGGTAAACGGGAGGGCTGTCTTAGACGGTGAAACATTAGGTACACACGGTTACGCAGAAGAGTAATTAATAAGGTTGTTCTCCCAGAGTAAATCACGGAAGAATAAGCCTTAAAAAACAGAAAACAAAAAGGCCGCTCACTGACTTATTAGTACAGTAAGCGGCCTTTTTTAATCAGGACAAATAATAGTATCGACTAGATTAGCTCAATGGTTCAGTAGGCGCTTGGCTTGCCACCTTCTTCGGAGCATAAGCGACATCTTCCAACGCTTGGTGGTTGTTGCCAATTAACTCTCCAAAATGAAACAGCGCGTATTCACCCGGCTTCATTCTAAACCACTCTTCATTGTCTGTTAGAGGCTGAGTTGCGACGACGGTTACCACATCATTAGGCGTGGTCTCTTCTTGGAAGTTAATCTCAACATCTTCATCAATCAGGCTCGCGTTACCAAAAGGAGCTCGTCTTGTTATCCAGTATAAATGGTTCGTACAGTAGTTCATCACGTACTCACCGTCACTGAGCAACATATTGAAAACACCTTTCTCTCGTAACTGGTCACAGCACTCAGCGACAAAGCGAAACATACCTTCCATATCTTGAGGAGGTTCAGGAAAACGGTCTTCAAGTTGTTTCAACAACCAGCAGAAAGAGAGTTCGCTGTCCGTCTCACCGACAGGTCTGAATCGACCACTAATCAGATCATCATAATCCGTTAGTTGACCATTGTGAGCAAAGGTCCAGTATCGTCCCCAAAGCTCACGAGTGAAAGGGTGAGTATTTTCTAGATTAACGCCACCGCGGTTAGCTTGACGGATATGACTGACAACAGCTTGGCTCTTAATTGGGTAGTTTTGAACCAGCTCAGCGATCTTTGATTCACAACTAGGATTAGGGTCTTTAAATGTACGAAAACCCTTCCCCTCATAGAAAGTAATACCCCAGCCATCACGATGTGGACCAGTGTTGCCTCCACGCTGCATAAGGCCAGTAAAGCTAAAACAAATATCAGTAGGCACATTCGCGCTCATACCGAGCAATTCACACATGGTTTAATCTACTCCCTATTTAAACCAATGGAGCCACAAACCTAGGCTCCAAATGTCTGTAAAACTATTATTCCATTTCTTTTTCAACAAGCTGAATCACAATGTGGATGATCTTAATGTGAATCTCTTGGATGCGATCAGCGTAGCCAAAGTGTGGGACTCGGATTTCGATATCAGCACAACCTGCCATTTTACCGCCATCTTTACCGGTCAGCGCAATGGTTTTCATCCCTTTAGCTTGAGCAGCTTCAATCGCTTTTAGGATGTTGCCAGAGTTACCTGAAGTCGACAAACCAAACAACACATCGCCTTTACGACCCACGGCTTCTACATAACGAGAAAATACGTGGTCGTAACCAAAGTCGTTACTCACGCAAGACAGGTGACTCGGATCTGAAATCGCAATACCAGCAAAACCTGGACGATTTTCACGGTATCGGCCTGTTAGCTCTTCCGCGAAATGCATTGCATCACAGTGTGAACCACCGTTACCACAAGAAAGCACTTTGCCTTCTTGCTTGAATGAATCTGCAATCATTTTTGCAGCAGCTTCAATTTGAGCAATGTTATGGTCATCACTCAAGAACTTGTTCAGAACGTCAGCAGCTTCGTTCAATTCACTTTTGATTAGGTCTTGGTACATTTGGCTTATCTCTTATGTTTTTTGACGCAACTTAAAGTGCGTGAAATGAGAATTGAGGGTTTTCCCCTCTTTATAACTGAGTTTACCCACAAACATGAAATAGTGTCGACACTTAAGCCCAAAGATTGCCACCTTTATTAACCTCTCATTGCCGATCCGTCCAAATATTCACCACCAACCTCTCACAATTAGAACTTTAACTCTATTGAGATCACTTTTTATTCACTTTGGAGTTTTACAAATATTTAATATTTTGTTTACACTTGACTGGTTAGACCTCTTACCTAAACTTAATAACAATAAGTGATCTCTGAAAAGGAAATCGATCATGAACATATTGCTCTCCCTACTCGGCATGTCAGCCATCTTAGGCGTCTGTCTTTACCATAGAGTTAGTCTGGTCCGTGCGTTAATTGTGTTAACTGGCGCAATGGTCGCATTAACCCTGTTTGGCAGCGTGGCAGTCACTGGCTGGCTTTGTTATCTATTGGCCATTGCAATCTTTGCTGTACCAGCAATTCGCCAGACCCTCATTAGCCAAAAAGCACTTTCTTTGTTTAAGAAGGTTCTACCAGCAATGTCTCAGACGGAAAAAGAGGCATTGGAAGCAGGCACAGTATGGTGGGAAGCAGAGCTGTTCAAAGGCAAGCCTGAGTGGAAGAAGCTTCAAAACATTGCGGATCCGAAACTTTCTGAGGCGGAACAAGCGTTTTTAGATGGCCCAGTCAATACAGTGTGTGAAATGGTCAATGATTACCAAGTAACACATGAGCTTGCTGATTTACCACCAGAAGTTTGGCAGTACCTAAAAGACCATAAATTCTTCGCCATGATCATCAAGAAAAAATACGGCGGTTTAGAATTCTCAGCTTACGCTCAGTCGTTAGTTCTACAGAAGCTAACGGGTGTTTCGAGCGTATTATCATCGACGGTTGGCGTACCTAACTCACTAGGTCCTGGTGAGCTATTGCAGCACTACGGCACAGAAGATCAAAGAAACCATTACCTGCCACGCCTAGCTGAAGGTAAAGAGATCCCTTGTTTCGCACTGACCAGTCCAGAAGCAGGCTCAGACGCAGGCTCTATCCCAGATTATGGTGTGGTATGTAAGGGTGAATGGCAAGGTGAAGAAGTATTGGGCATGCGCCTAACTTGGAACAAACGTTACATCACTCTAGCGCCTGTCGCGACCGTTTTAGGCTTAGCCTTTAAACTGAGAGACCCAGAAGGTCTGCTTGGTGACAAACAAGATCTTGGCATCACCTGTGCCCTTATCCCTACCGATTTAAAAGGCGTAGAGATTGGTAACCGCCACTTCCCACTCAACGTGCCTTTCCAAAATGGTCCGACTCAAGGTGATGACATCTTCGTGCCTATCGATTTCATCATCGGCGGCCAAAAAATGGCAGGACAAGGCTGGCGTATGTTGGTTGAATGCCTGTCGGTTGGTCGTGGTATCACACTGCCTTCAAACTCAACCGGTGGTATTAAATCTGCAGCATTAGCAACTGGTGCTTACGCTCGTATTCGTCGTCAATTCAAACAACCCATTGGTCGCATGGAAGGGGTTGAAGAGCCACTGGCACGTCTAGCTGGTAATGCTTAT
>NZ_JBFRVX010000144.1:0-3733 GCF_041475345.1 Vibrio sp. 10N.222.48.A3
GGTTAAAACGACGAATCTGGCTCGGTGATACATAAATATCATCAGGACCAGCAAGGTATGAGCTGTCTGCGCTACGTAGGAAGCCAAAACCGTCTTGAAGAATTTCTAGAACACCATCACCAAAGATGTCCTCACCACTTTTTGCGTGTGCTTTAAGGATGGAGAAGATAATGTCTTGTTTTCTTAAGCGAGCTTGATTTTCAAGACCTAGGCTTTCGCTAAGTTTAACAAGTTCAGACACAGGTCTGTTCTTCAGTTCAGTAAGATTCATAGTGGTGGAAGTTTGTTTAGTCAAAATAGGGTCTGTTTTCTTAAGTTAAGAAGGATTTGGTCACAGGCTCGACCAAGAAGAGAATTTGTTCAATTAACGTGCGATAAATTAGCACTAAAACTAAGACTAGTCCATAGCTTAGAAAAAACAAAACCGCGCATTTGTTAACTGCGCGGTTTCTTTTCAAATACTCACCTGATTATAGGTTAGCGTCTAGGAACTCTTTAAGTTGAGTTTTAGACAATGCACCAACTTTAGTTGCTGCTACGCCACCGTCTTTGAAAAGAAGTAGCGTTGGAATACCGCGAATACCGAATTTTGGTGGAGTACCAGCATTTTGGTCGATATTTAATTTACCGATTGTGAGCTGACCTTCGTACTCGTTTGCGATTTCATCAAGAATCGGCGCAATCATTTTACATGGACCACACCATTCTGCCCAAAAATCAACAAGAACAGGGCCTGCAGCGTTGATTACATCGTTATCAAAACCGTCATCAGTTAGCTGCAAAATCTTATCACTCATCTTCCACTCCAATGTATTTTTTAGAACTGGTTGGATGATAACCAGTAAATAGATGCCCTATTGGAATGTATTTACTTTCGTATTGCAAGCTTAAGCTGATATTCTATAGCAATGAAAAAGACGCATATCACAGAGCAAAAGTTCGCCGACTTGGATTTACTTCCGCAAGTCATTGAAGGATTGGAGAAAAAAGGGTTCGACTATTGTACCCCTATCCAAGCCTTGGCGCTCCCGGTACTGCTCACCGGCCAAGACATTGCAGGCCAGGCCCAAACGGGTACTGGTAAAACGCTTGCGTTTCTTACTGCTACTTTTAATCACCTGCTAAAAACACCTGAGCATGAAGGCCGTAAGCCTAACCAGCCACGTGCGATTATTATGGCACCAACGCGTGAACTCGCGATTCAGATCTACAACGATGCTGACTCTCTGGTTGCAAGCACAGGTATCAAGGCAGCATTAGCTTACGGTGGCGAAAGCTACGATAAGCAACTAGGTAAGATCGAAGAAGGCGCTGATATCTTAATTGGTACGACTGGCCGCATCATCGATTTCTACAAGCAAAAGGTATTTAACCTTAACCACATTCAAGCCGTTGTTCTTGACGAAGCTGATCGCATGTTCGATCTTGGTTTCATCAAAGACATCCGCTTCTTGTTCCGTCGTATGCCTGAGCCAAAAGATCGCCTAAACATGCTGTTCTCTGCGACGCTGTCTTACCGCGTACAAGAACTTGCATTCGAACACATGCACAACCCAGAGCATGTCGTTGTTGAACCTGAGCGTAAGACTGGTCACCGTATTCAAGAAGAGCTGTTCTACCCTTCTAACGAACATAAGATGGCTCTTCTACAAACGTTAATCGAAGAAGAGTGGCCAGATCGCGCAATCATCTTCGCTAACACTAAGCACAAGTGTGAATCAGTTTGGGGCCACTTGGCTGCCGATGGTCACCGTGTTGGCCTACTAACTGGCGATGTTCCTCAGAAGAAACGTGAAAAGATTCTTGAGCAATTCACTAAAGGCGATGTTGACCTGCTTGTCGCAACGGATGTTGCAGCACGTGGCCTACACATCCCTCAAGTAACACACGTATTCAACTTTGACCTACCTGACGATTGTGAAGATTACGTTCACCGTATCGGCCGTACAGGTCGTGCTGGTGAAAGCGGTCACTCGATCAGCTTTGCTTGTGAAGATTACGCAATCAACTTGCCACCAATCGAAGAATACATTGAGCACGCTATCCCAATGTCTGACTACGATGCTTCTGCACTACTGGAAGATCTGCCAGCACCGATGCGCTTACGTACACGTAACCCGCAACAACGCCGCTCAAACAACAATGGCCCACGCAACGGTAACCGGAAACCAAACCAGAACCGTCGCCCACGCCAACCGCGTCATAACAAGGAAGCTTAGTCGCTTATGAGTCAAACAGTGTCACCACCGCTTTATGCTGCAATCGACCTCGGGTCGAACAGTTTTCATATGCTCGTTGTGCGTCATATCGATGGCAGCGTACAAACCATGGCTAAAATTAAGCGCAAAGTTCGTTTAGCTGCAGGCTTAGATGAAAATAATGCGCTTAGTACTGAAGCCATGCAGCGCGGTTGGGACTGTTTGAGTCTCTTTACAGAGCGACTGCAAGATATTCCGAAAGAAAATATCCGCATTGTTGGTACAGCGACCCTACGTACCGCTATCAATGTGGATATATTTCTCGCGAAAGCGAACCAGATCCTTGGTTACGACATCAATGTTATCTCTGGTGAAGAAGAAGCTGCGACTATCTATAAAGGCGTAGCACACACTTCTGGTGGCAGCGGCCGCCGACTAGTGGTTGATATTGGTGGTGCAAGTACCGAGATGATCATCGGTGAAGGTTTCTCAGCCAAAGCCTTAACCAGCCTGAAGATGGGTTGTGTTACTTGGCTTGAACGCCACTTTAAAGATCGCCAATTAACCGCAACCAACTTCAACAATGCCATTGAAGCGGCTAAGTCTACGTTAGCTCCTATCCTAGATAGCTACACTGATATCGGATGGGATGTGTGTGTTGGCGCCAGTGGTACCGTTCAAGCGCTGCAAGAAATCATGTTGGCGCAAGGCATGGATGAAGTTATTACTCATGCAAAACTCAAGCGTCTACAAAAACAAGCGATGATTACAGAGCGCTTAGAAGAGCTTGAGATTGAAGGCTTAACCCTTGAGCGCGCACTAGTGTTCCCAAGTGGTCTTTCTATTCTTATCGCGATTTTTGAGCTGCTTGAAATTGATTCAATGACACTCGCTGGCGGCGCACTCCGTGAAGGTCTCGCCTACGAGATGGTTGATGAGTTTCGCCAAGAAGATATTCGCGCTCGTACCATTAAGAGCGTGCAATCACGCTACCAAATGGACGTAAGCTACAGTGAACAAGTTGCTGTAGTCGCACAGACTCTATTAGAGCAAGCGGGCGCCGAAACGTGGGTTTCTGAACCTCAAGCAGGTGTGCTATTACAAACAGCGGCGAAGCTTCATGAGATTGGTTTAACAATCGATTTCAAAAAAGGCGGCGAGCACAGTGCTTACCTACTGCAGAACTTAGACCTACCAGGCTTTACTCGAGCGCAAAAGCACTGCTTGGGTGAGTTAACACGTCGCTACCGCGAACAGTTAACTTCATTGCCTGAACAACATGCAATCTCAGGTACCAGCAGCAAGCGTATTTTACGAATTCTGCGTTTAGCTATTTTGTTGACTCACCGTCGTAATCCAGCGCTTGAGCCTGAGTTCAAGCTGACGACGGATGACAACAATCTGACCTTGACGCTTTCTAAGCAATGGCTAGCAGACAACCCGCTGACCGCTGCTGAGCTAGAGATCGAGTCGAATAGACAAACCGATATTGGCTGGCCATTGAATATTGAATGCCTCTGATATTAGTATCTGAC
>NZ_JBFRVX010000145.1:0-5313 GCF_041475345.1 Vibrio sp. 10N.222.48.A3
AATTTATAAATAATTTATCAAAAAAATCATCTATTTATAGTGATAGTTTAGTTTTTTAAAACTGGGGTTTTGGAGGGTTAAATAACAATAAATTTTTGACTAATACTCTCATTCTTCCTGTTTTATATAGTTGCTTCTTCTCTGTCTACGAGATCCCTTGAGCCTGTTATTTTGCTTTTATTCCTCAATTCGTTACGAAAGAATCGGAACTCTTAATCGAGCTGCAGCTATTCATTTTTTGGTGTACTTACTAATCTAATGTTTATTAGTACAGATTTCATTGCGTTTTGGGGGCGTCTAGCTTGAACTTGGGTCACTAAAAAATAAAATAGGTTAGCTTATGGTCTTTGATGGTCGGCGGAATATTGATTGTTCTAGGGGGTGTAGTGGTCAAAAGTACCGGACACTGGCTGAAGGGCCATTAACTGGTGACAACCCATCATTTTCTTGAGGGCGTTGCCGATTGTAAGGACTCATCAGATAATAGCCGTTGTCTTTCTTGTCCTGAGTTTGTTCCAGGTAGCTTGTTTCTGGTACCCACTCGGCTTTCAAGCTTCTAAATAACCTTCTATGGGAGTGTTTTCCCAACAATTACCACGAAGGCTCATGCTTTGAGTTGTCCTGGCATCCTTGATATTAATAGAACATCATGTTCTTCGCCGTCCCCGTTTCTCCTAAGCCAGCCCTAAAGCTTTAGATGCTAATTCAGCATTGGACTTATCTGATAAAGGCCAGCCCACAACGCGTCGACTAAATAGGTCAAGCACTACTGCTAAGTAGGCCCACTTCGAACCAGACCTAAGATAAGTAACCTCACCTTGCTCAATTTTGAGTTATTCGACCCAGTGTCGTAAAGCTGTTTCACGTATTCCATAGAGCTAGCTGCTTCAGGGATGGAGCCCCCTTGGTCAAGAACCAAGCTTGCAGCATATATTTTTGAATTCAGTAGAAAATGTACGTCTTTGTCGTTTTGCCATTGAACCCCTCATTTATGAGGTCCGGGATCAGGAGGCCACTACAGGAGAGAGCCTTTTGGACGTGAGAAGAATTAAGCCTTATCATTATTTATTAATAATAAATTAATGGTCTTTATATTTGGCTAAGATAATAATTCGATTGTTAGGTTCACCTAGAACCAAACACTCTGCACTTAGCCAATTTTTGGGTTATAAGGATGAAGTTACCCTAGGTCAAATAGAATAAGGAAGGAAGTTTCCCAAGCCAACTTGTTCTTGATGGTTTAGTCGCTTGTAGTCATCCGATTTTTTCGATTTGGCATAGAGGGAGGTGACAAACAAGTGGTTAATTAAAATGATGGATGTACTTCATCGGGGGGGGGGTGTTTTAGAGTTTGACGAGGCCAAACTCATTGTAGGGCCTAGTTTTTACTGATTTGGAGACCATTTTCTTTGCATCCTCAGCGAGTATTCTATCTTTAGTCTTCCATTATCCTTTCCGCAAGTGCGTTCTGATAACAGTCATAATTGTATTTGTAACTCTCTAATTTCATGTTGGATATGTGTCAACCTTATTTAGGACGGGTTAGGTGAAAGATAAAGGCCCTAATTTGAGAGCCTTTATCTTTTTATAAAGTTGATTGGTGGTGTTTACCTAACACTGATTGGATAGCTTTATCGAGTTCAGCTTGGACATCCTTTGATAAGCGACCAAATTCATACGAAAAGTTTCGACCTTTAACACGCTTACGAGCAAACATACCTTTACTGTCGAACTCTGCTAGAGGAGTAATGACAGCTTTGTCTAATTCTTGCTTGGCTTCAACGATCTTTAACTCATCTTTAATGTAAGCAATCAGAGCGTCTTTAGCGTCTTCTTGGCTCTGCTCAGCCTGAGCGTTGACAGCATTATCGGCTATTTTTTTAATGAAGCTACTCAAGGCTTTCTTGTCATCGGCGAACGCTTTCATCACCTTAGCCAAGAGGGAGTAATCAGCATGAGACAAGTCGTTAACGACAGGGAATAGGGCAATCAGCTTACTGTCAATACTGGCTGCTTTCAGCGCTCGACCTACCGCTTGACGGCTAATATTTAAGATTTTTGCCGCATCTTCTTGAGTTAGCTCACCGTTCTTCATCAGAGTTTGACATTGCAAACCAATCTCACGCTGGTTGTGCTCTTTGGCGGTTTGCAGCTGCTTAGCCAGCGCTTTGGCATCGGTGGTAGAAAGCTCGTTTTGAGTGACTAGAATTCGGAATGTTTTTACACGACCTTCTTGAAATAAAAACCAAGCACGACGGCGAGAGCCATCAAGAATATCAATGCGACCATTAATTTCTCGGCCAACGGCTGGATAGAACTGCTGAAACTCTAACGAGTTCAAATCTTCCAATGATTCTTTGGTTAACAGAGACTGGTCACGACCATTAACATCAAAGGTCACAAATGAGTTCTGCTTAACTTGTTCGTGTGACAGTGTAACTTCATTGAAAGTGGCAGTTGAACCAGAAGCTAATTGCCAAACCATTTTCTGGCCAACAGACTCTAATCCAAACTTAGTTCTAAGGTAGTCTTCAGCGTTTTGCCCGCTTTTCTCTAGCTCGGTGCTGAGTTGACTTGTTAGAGTGTCTAAATTTGCTTTGGCCGCTGATTGCTGCGCTTGAGCTGAACCAGGAGCATTGCCTAAAGGGCTCCCGCCACGTTTCTTCGCCATTATTTGTTCTCCTGTTCACGCCAAACGTTCAGAATATCGCGCAAGATCTGACTTGTAACTTCATAGCTGTTTTGTTGCGCGCTTTGGAAAGTTGCTTTGCTTTTCGGGTATTCACTTTTCGACATATCAAACACCGTCGAGAGTAGGGAAGACGACTGACGAACGGCCTCACTATGCTTAAACTCTTTTGAGTACAAGTAAGGAGAGAAGTTGTCGTACAGGTTGTTCATTAATTCGGTAGTGGTTGAGCTATCACGATGGTTAGTCAGTAAGATCTTCATGAAGTCGTAGCCTTCATGGTTGGCGTTCTCTAACAGGGCCCACACCTGAGGAATGTAGCTGAAGTAAGAGCAGGTAGCATCAATGTCGTTTTCGGTAATCGACAATGGGAAGACCACATTCGTTGCGGCAAAATACGCATTGAAGGTTGCATAACCTAGTGAAGGAGGGGTGTCGATAATAATGATATCAAACTCATCTTTTACACTATCGATGATGTCTTTAAGTAGTGAATAAGGTGAATTTAAGGTTTGACTGAATACTTGCTCATGAAACCAGCCTTCCATCGCTCGGTCACTTTGCGCGGCAGGCAAAATGCGCAGGTTTGGAATGGTAGTTTCAAGAAAGGCTTCAGAGATGACTTGAACAACGGTTTCGCCTTCATCGAGGTCGAACGTTTTCATCATCAAGTCACCAACAGACAAGTTACCTTCTTGCTCGGCTTCGGGCGCGTAGTACATCGATAGCGTGGCTTGGCCATCCATATCGATTAGACCAACACGATACTCTTGATGAAACTCGGTCGCTAAACCTGATGCGATAGTCGCGGCAGAAACGGTTTTACCAACACCGCCTTTTTGGTTCTGGATAACCATCACTTGCGCCTTTTGCTGCTCACTGCGTATGAACTTAGCGTCTTTACGTAGATTATCTGGTAGTAAGTTACGTACCTTGTACATTTCCGCGATATCGATCGACCATTGTGAGTCTTCATGACGACGGGGATCTATCGCAGCGGCGGTAACATACCGATCAAGCGTTTTTGCATCAATGCCAAGGTAGGCCGAGGCTTCTGCTCGGGTAAAGTTACGCAGCTCTTTGCGATGATTGGCCAGTAAACGTTGATTACGACGCTGAATGTAAGCGTCTGCACCGATTTTAAGCGCTTGAAATGTGTTTGTAGTGTTTTGATTATCCATTTCTGCCTCCGGGTAGGGATAAGAAATAGTATATACCTCAATTTTTGATGTTGGTATAAAAAATTGAGGTGTTTTCGATTTTAAATAAATGATTGTGACAGGTTGATAAAGGAGAGCGCTTAAATTACCTATTAATTACGAGTATTCATTTTTCAAATCCCTCTTAATAACTCCTGACTAACAATGAAAGTTGAGCTGAGTCGTACAACTTCGATGAAAAAAAAAGGAAGTTATTGATATGATTGAGAATGTAGCATTTACGAAAAAGACTAAGCGTTTTTGGCTAACGCTTGTGGGATCGGTTGTGTTTGTTACGCCAACGTTGATTCATGCGGCTGAAGACCAGGATTTAAAGGGAGCTGTGGATTATTATGTTTTTGGTTTAACGTCCAGTGAGAGCTTGCCGAACAAAGACAGCAGTGCGGCAGCTGGTATTGCACGGATTACATTGAATTGGCGAGCTTACCAAAAAGAGAGTGATACCGGAGCTTTGCAGCTGAGGGTTGATCATAAGCACGGTTATACAGAGAGTACGCCCTCTGAATTTGTCATGGAGAATGGCGGAGGGTTTGGTGTAATCCAACCAGCTTTTAGTGATATAGGTTTAAGGTTAACGAATCTTTATTGGACACAAACCTTTAATAAACAATCTACTGATATGATGGTTGGTTTTTTAGATGCAACTGATTATGTTGATACTTATCAGTTGGGTAACCCTTACTATGGTTTTTCTAACTTACAGTTTAGTACCGGTTCCGGTTCTATCCCAATCCCAGATGAATCAACATTCGGCGGCGTTCTACGCCATATGATGTCGGAAAACTATTATTTTTATGCAAGTTTCTCTGATGCAAAAGCTGATTCGACTAAGCCTTTCGATGGTGTTGAACAGTTCATCAATGATAATCAATATTTTAAGTCCCTAGAAATAGGTTGGGTGGAGTCGAAAGACGATTTTTATTTGAAGAATTCACACCTAACAGTTTGGCACAGTGATGGAAAAGAGAAAGCTAGCGAAAACTATGGCGCAAATTGGTCGTCCATATATAAAACCGGCTCATGGATACCATTTTTCAGAGCCGGTGTCGCGCAAGGACCTGAGGCTCTATACAAATCTTCGGTCGTGTTTGGTACTGGGTATGAGGCAGGACCTGGCATGCTAGGCATCGCCTTGGGTTGGGCTAAGCCCAACTCTGCTAATGTAGCTGATGACTCTTATAACTCTGAAATCTATTACCGAATGAACTGGGGTGCGCTCTCGTTAACTCCTAATGTTCAATATCTTTATTCTTTACCGAAGAACTCAGAAGCTGATGACAGTTGGATTATTGGTTTAAGAGGTAATCTTCACTTTAGTTTCTAGTCTCTCAAAGCTCTCCCGAGCTTGAAATTCGGAAGAGCTTTTCTTTAATATTGCCCTTATAAATAAATTAATTATTAATA
>NZ_JBFRVX010000146.1:0-4801 GCF_041475345.1 Vibrio sp. 10N.222.48.A3
ATAAGGAATCAATACCGAGAAGCCGACCGCGACAGCCAGCAGTGCTGAATAACGTAAATCCAGAATCGCAAAGGTTACGTAGCTGACACCACCGACGATCAAAATCTCAAGCACCTTACCGCGAATGTAATTTGAGATTTGTTGGTTCATCTCTACCCAAACCTTGGTCGCTAGACGACGGTTCTTAGGCAGAACACCACTAGCCATACTGATCATCTCTTCTTTGTCTTTCAAAAGGAAGAAAATCAGCAGCGGTACAAGAATCAGGTAAACCGCAAGCGTCGCCAAACTAACAAGAGAAGCTAAAGAGCCCTTCACAACGCTTTCGCCAAAGCCTAATGCTTTGTTTTTCGCATTAGACACAATCGATTCAACGATCTGCAGGTTTGCTAGTTCAGGGTAACGCTCAGGGATGGTTGCGATGAACTTCTGTAAGCCACCATACATGCTTGGAATATCATTGATAAGGTTACCTACCTGTTCCCAAATCGTTGGTACTAGACCAAACAGCGCAAGTAACATCACGCTAAAGAACATTAAAATCACCAACATCACTGATGGGGTTCTTGGAACACCGAGTCTTTGAAGTTGAGTAACCGGCCACTCAAGCAGATAAGCCAAAACAATAGCCACCAAAAGTGGGGCAATGAGGTGACCAAAGAAGTAGATCGTAATAAAGCCGAAGAGAATGATGGCAACCAAGCTGACAGCATGGGGATCAGAGAAACGTCGTTTATACCAACGATTGACCATTTCAAGCATTTGACTGCAATTCCTTTTTAGTGACGAGGAGATGATAGTAATTAGAGCAAACCTCTACGATGACGTCATAGGCTTGCTTTGACAAAAAAGTAACAATATCTTTCATCGAGCTGTTATCAGAGACATAAATTGACAATGATTGCCCTACTTCTAACTTTACACTGTGACGCTTGGCTAATAATAGTGCCATTGGACAGCGCTCTTGGCGTAAATCTAGAATATTAGGTGTCATTCTTTAGCTCGATGCTTATTATAAGGGTCGTATTGTAATCTGTTTTTGAAAACGCGCCATCATTCATTCATCTTCCTTCATGATAGCGCACGCACTTGGTAAAGGTTACATCAGATAGAGAACCAATTTGCATTGCACTTGTCTTACTGTCAGAAGAAACGGAGTATTACTGACTAATATGTTTAAACGCGCTCGCTCAATTGCTTGCTTATGCATCGCAGCTACATTAAGCACTCCAACGTTGGCAAATACCAATGGTTTGGAGCTACCCGATATCGGCACCGCGGCAGGCGGCACACTCACTATCGACCAAGAACTTATCTATGGTGATGCCTACATGCGCATCATCAGAAGCAGCCAGCCTATCGTAAACGACCCGGTTCTAAACCAATACATTGACACGCTTGGCCATCGCCTTGTCGCGAACGCAAATGATGTAAAGACACCTTTTCAGTTCTTTATGATCCGTGACCGAAACATCAACGCTTTTGCTTTTTTTGGTGGTTATGTTGCTTTGCACTCAGGTTTGTTCTTGCATGCACAGTCTGAAAGTGAACTCGCTTCCGTATTGGCGCACGAAATCGCGCACGTTACCCAGCGTCACTTAGCACGTAGTATGGAAGATCAAGCTCGCCGCTCTCCTGCAACCATCGCAGCACTGGCCGCTTCTGTATTATTAGCGATTGCAGCACCAGAAGCCGGTATCGCAGCTATCACTGCAACAACTGCTGGTAACATGCAAAGCCAAATAAACTACACCCGAAGTAATGAAAAAGAAGCCGACCGCTTTGGCATCAACACGCTGGCAAAAGCAGGGTTCGATGTAAACGCGATGCCACGTTTCTTTGGCCGCTTAGCTGATGAATACCGCTATGCAAGCACACCGCCACCAATGCTATTAACTCACCCATTGCCTGAAGACCGAATCACAGATTCACGCGCCCGTGCTCGCAGCTATACCCCACTAAAACTGGCTCCGTCACTGGATTACCATTTAGCAAGAGCCCGGATTGTTGCGCGCTATGCAGGGATTAATAATGATGCAGCTCTTGATTGGTTTGAGCGAAAGCTGAAGAAAGCCCCCAAAGCCTTGGTTCCATCATTAGAGTATGGGCAAGCACTGGTTTACCTAGATTCAAAAAAATTAGATAAAGCAGAACCAATTCTGACCAAGCTGATGAATAGCGACCCAACCAACTTGTTCTATCTGGATGCTATTTCAGATCTGCACATTGAACAGAAAAAGCCTGAGATTGCGATTAAAGAACTTAAGTCAGCACTTGAGCGTCAACCAAACAACTCAGTTCTAACCATAAACTACGCCAATGCACTGATCGAAAATGAAGACCTACAGGAAGCCGTTCGCGTGTTGCAACGTTACACGCACGATAACCCGAACGACACCAATGGGTGGTACCTGCTTTCAAAGGCAAATACAAACCTTGGTAACAGCGATGAAGAACTGTCTGCTAGGGCAGAGATCTTGGCACTGCAAGCCAACTGGAACAAAGCGATTCAGTACTACACGCAGGCGAGCCAAATCGCAGAACTAGGCAGCCTAAAACAAGCACGTTATGACGCTCGAATTGATCAACTAATGATACAGCGCGAACGCTTCTTATCGTTGCAATAAGTATAATGACTGGTAGCGAAGCTCGTTGCCAAAATACAAAGAAAGCTCAACGTTACACAATAAGAAGCCACTCAGTTGGCTTCGGCTGAACTATTAAATCAAAAATAATAATGAGGAAGAACCATGTCTGTCGTGATTTATCATAACCCACGCTGCTCAAAGAGCCGTCAAACTCTCGAACTGCTTGAAGCAAACGGCGTACAACCAGAGGTGATCAAATACCTAGATGCGCCTTTGACTGTTGAACAGCTGAAAGTGCTTTTCACTCAGCTTGGTTTTGAGAGTGTTCGCGACATGATGCGTACCAAAGAAGCGGATTACAAAGAAGCGAACCTTGGTGACGCATCAGTGACTGATGAAGATCTTTTCGCTGCAATGGCAACGAATCCAAAACTGTTTGAACGTCCAGTGGTTGTCGCGAACAACAAAGCAAAAATTGGTCGTCCACCAGAACAAGTACTAGAGATTCTGTAATCCAATATGAGCATCAACATTCTTGTTCTCTACTATAGTCGACACGGCAACACCCAAGCGCTAGCAAGGCAAATCGCTCGAGGGGTGGAATCCATCCCGAACTGCGAAGCCATGCTAAGAACGGTGAACAACGTGTATACGGTAGAAGAGCAGCCGGATTCGCGCTATCAACCAACAGATCCTATTGCGACCTTACAAGATCTCCGTTCTTGCGATGGTTTAGCACTCGGCAGCCCAGTATGGTTTGGCAATATGGCTGGGCCAATGAAGCACTTTTGGGATAGCACAACATCGTTATGGATTAATGGCGATCTCATCGATAAACCAGCTTGTGTATTTACTTCCTCTTCATCACTACATGGTGGTCAAGAGACGACACAGCAAAGCATGATGCTGCCTCTACTTCATCATGGCATGTTAGTCGTGGGCATCCCCTATTCAGAACCTGCGCTGCACACCACTCAAACCGGTGGCACACCTTACGGTGCAAGCAGCACTGGAGAGAGCGCTTCATTAAGCAAAGAAGAAATTGAGTTGGCGAAAAACCTAGGCAAACGCGTAGCGCGCATCGCTATTAACCAGAAGGGAATGCCTCAATGATGTATATGTCAGAGAGACCGATGTCTCCCAAAACCAAGCTATTTCGCTACCTTGCTTTAACGGGCAATTTGTCGCTTTTATTCTGGGTGGTTGCTTGGCAGATGACACTTTCACCGCACCCTCACCTCAGTAATGTAACACTGGCGATTGCTTGGGCTATACCGCTGTTACTACCATTACCGGGAATATTATCGGGCAAGCCTTATACGCATGCTTGGGCGAATTTCGTCTTAATGCTCTACTTCCTACACGCGTTAACTATTATGTATGTAGACGGTGGAGAGCGCTTGTTAGCCGCTGTAGAACTGCTTTTGACGACTCTAGGCTTCGCAGGCAATATATTATTTACCCGTTTTAGAGCCAAAGAGTTAGGCATCAAGTTGAAGCGCCTTTCCGAAGTAGAAAAGAAAGAGAAAGCTAAGTTCGAACAATAATATTGGTTCGATGCTCTAGATCTGACATGACAACAGATAAACAAAAAGCCCTGCGAGATTTCTCTTGCAGGGCTTTTTTCGTGATTTCATATCAATCTGTCATGTCGGTAGACGATTACGAGCGAACCCATTCGTATACTAAGCTTGGCTTAGCGTGCACTGGCGCTGTGACTGGTAGCGCTTCCTCATCAGATTCACCTAGCGTCACCTCAGTTGTATTTGTTAGCTCAGCACCTGTAGATAACTCACTGCCTTTCATCACTTGAACGCTTGGGGTAGTTTCATTGCCCATCGCATCAGTAACAACAGCAGAGTCATCGCCTACAGACATAATGTTATCTTGCGCTTCAAATTCTGGGCTCACTTCAGGTTCGATATAAGACTCTTCAACCTTCGCGACTTGGCGAATGCTTTCAACTTCTTGTTCAAACTCTTGTTGGGTCGATAACAAATGAATTCGGAACGTCACTTCATTGTTTTGAATTTGTAGAATATCTAAGCTTGCCACCGAGTTTAGACGCTTCAGTGCATTCTCCAATTGGAAGAAGTCTTGCGCGTTATTCAGGCTGATAAACTGCGTTAAGATTGATTCCGAAGATTCACTCGCCACCGTTACTGCACTCTTACTCGCGTAGTAGTTACTGATTTGGTCAACAAGCTTCTTAG
>NZ_JBFRVX010000147.1:0-6457 GCF_041475345.1 Vibrio sp. 10N.222.48.A3
CAACGCGTTTTGGGTTTGCTCTTCGGTTAACGCTAGCGGGCTCAACACCGCTTCAAAACGTTCACTAAAAACTTCCATCGGCCCGAGGGATTTCATGGTCAATAAGGTCTCTAACAAGCCTCTATATTCGTTGAGCATCGACAAGTAACTCACGCTGAGCCGATATAGGTTATCTCGCCAGTCTTGATTCAGCTCTGGCTGTGCCACTTCTTCAATCATGGAAACCGTGATTGCCTCAAGCAGATCGTTTTTGTTTTTGAAGTAATGGTATATGGCCATCGCATCGACCCCGAGTTCTGTCGCCAACCCTCGAATACTTGGTACTTTGCCACTCTCTCGCATCATGCTTTTAGCAATAGTGAGAATTCTCTCGGCGCTGAGTTGGCTTGATCCACTCTTTGGTCGACCTCGTTTCTGATCCTTGACAGTCATACCGTCACCTCTTAAACTTTATTTCTACACTGTAGAATATTTTAATTTATTACCGTGTAGATGCCAAGTTTCTCATCGATATCGGGGTTAAAAATGTCAAATATTGTATTCATCGCAACCAGCCTTGACGGTTACATTGCAGACAAACAAGGCGACTTAGATTGGCTGCAAGCGATTCCAAATCCAGACGGTGACGACATGGGTTACAACGCTCATACCGATCGTATCGATGCACTGGTCATGGGACGAAATACAATGGACATGGTGTTGAGCTTTGGCATTGATTGGCCTTACAGCAAGCTAGTCTATGTACTGAGCAACACTTTAAATGAAGTACCTCAAGAACTTGAAGGTAAAGTATTTTTGATGAAGGGTGAGCTTAAACAGATTGTCGCGGATTTGAATAACAAAGGCCTAAATAACTTGTACATTGATGGCGGCATCACCATTCAAAACTTCCTGAAAGAAGACCTGATTGACGAGCTGATCATCTCGACCATTCCTATCGTGCTTGGTGGTGGATCCCCGTTATTTGGTGACTTAGTGTCTCCGGTCGACTTTACGTTGAAAGGCGTCACGACGTACCTTGATGAAATCGTGCAAACTCATTACTTACGTAAGCGTTAAAGCTGTTGTTGCTCTAAGGCCATGAAAGGATCAACACCGAAAACATTGTTCACGCGACGTAAGCTTTACCGTCTCTACACAAGCCTCCCCTAAAGTAGTCCCCTTTATCGTCTCTCATTCTTGATGGTAGCTGGATATTATGAAGCTTTTGGTCGATCGCACTGGTGAACAGTTTTTAAAAATTCTGCAAGAATCGGGAGACACGCTGACGGCTCAATTCATTATCAATGAAGGTAATCGAAAGGGTAAGCCGTTCCAAGATAACTTGAGTGGATTGTTCCTCACAGGGTGGAAGCTGCGCACTACTTCAACCGCCATCGGATTAGAACGCTTTAAGCAAGGCAAACTTGAAGATCCCAAAGTGAGTTTCGCATTGCACCAACTCTACCCGCTCGGCCGAGATGTAAAATTACCCTCTGGCGATATCGCCACAATCGCGAGTTACGCCAATACCCATACCGATGGCTACTATATGTTTGTGCGCCTCAACGATGAATTAACCCGACTCAAGATTACGCCCGATTGGGAACTGCAACCTTCCGCTCAAAGATTGGCTCTGCCTTATTACCCAGCCCCAAGAACTAAAGAAGAGCTCGACAACATTGACGATTTTGATGCGTGGGCGGGCGGTTTTTAAACACTGAAAGTCAGTAAACGCTATTGAGATCACATCCACCTATCGAATCTCAATACAACAATATGTGCTCTCTAAACATTGATACGAATACCCGTTCTCAAACGATGCAAATAACGGTTTGGCTGTGTGCTGCTAAAGAGTGTTTCATTCTTTCCTACAAGCTCAAACGGGGCTGAATAAAGTCAATAAACGCCGAGATACGTTTAGAGACAGAGGACGACTTGTAATAAACCGCATTCACTCGCTCTCGGTCTGTGTTGGCAAGTTTGTCTTGTTCCAGAATAGGGATTAAGCGACCCGCAGCCATATCTTCCTGCACCATAAACCCCGACAGACAAGCGATCCCATTTCCAGCTAAGACTAGTTGACGCACGGTTTCACCATTACTGGCTGTCACAGTAGGCGCGACGTCACTTTGGTTTGGTAAAGGCCAATGGTTAAGCACTTTGTTCCCTGCAAAACCCACAATTTGATGTGAACTCAAATCTTCAGGTTTGGTGGGCAGCCCACGCTTAGCGAGATAATCAGGTGACGCCACAATATGGAGTAAACTTTTTCCTAACGGGCGCGCGTGCAGTGTTGAGTCGGACAACTTACCGATTCGAATCGCAACATCGGTTCTCTTTTCGAGAAGATCAACGAAGCCTTCGTTGGAAGTGAGTTCCAACTCAATGTCTGGGTAAGCCTCTTTGAATGACTGCACCAACGGCACTAGCTGATGGAATACGAATGGGCTGGCGGCATCGACTCTTAAACGACCTTTAGGCAACTCACCGCGCGACACGATTTCTTCTTCCGCGCTCTGGATCATTTGTAATCCCACCCTGACTGAATCGACAAACTGCCGCCCTTCCTCCGTCAATTCCACGCGTCTCGTTGTTCGGTTGAATATTGAGACGCCGAGTTGCGACTCAACCTTACTCACCGAACGAGATACCTTGGCGACTTGCACATCCAACGTCTCTGCTGCCGCAGAAAAACCACCAGCATCGACGACGGTGAGTACCATTTCTAAATCATCTGAACGGGTTAACATGAGGCTCCTTCGCTATCTTAATTTTGTTTAATGTCATCACGCTTGTGCTCATCACAGCTCAAATCATCTGAGTCTTTTCGATCTCATCAGCTTAATCCAATGATCGGCTAACTCTCCAATTATTGCAAATAGCACAAAGGTTATTTGTTAATGATGGCATTTTTCACAAATATATTTTGCTAGATAATCCTCGCCATCAAACGAAGCGCTCCTATTGCAGCCAAAAGCTGCCCCATTTTATCGCGCTCGGTATTTAACAAAGAACAGTAAGAGAGATGATTATGCCACTAGCATTACTTGCATTGACGCTCAGCGCCTTTGCCATCGGAACCACAGAATTTGTCATCGTAGGCTTGATTCCTACCATGGCGAGCGACTTGAATGTATCTCTGCCATCGGCAGGCCTATTAGTCAGTTTATACGCGCTTGGCGTTGCTATTGGCGCACCAGTATTAACGGCATTAACCGGCAAATGGAATCGTAAGGCGGTGTTGCTGACCGTGATGGCATTGTTTGTCATTGGTAACTTATTGGCGTGGCAAGCTCCGGGCTATAACACGCTGATCGCCGCACGAATTTTGACCGGCCTCGCCCATGGTGTGTTCTTCTCGATTGGATCGACCATCGCGACAGGTTTGGTTTCAAAAGATAAAGCAGCCAGTGCCATTGCGATCATGTTTACGGGTTTAACAGTTGCATTGGTAACCGGCGTACCACTGGGCACTTACATCGGCCAAACCTTTGGCTGGCAAGCGACCTTCTTGATCGTTGCTCTGCTTGGTCTTATTGCTCTTATCGGTAGCGCTATCTTGGTTCCAAGCAACCTTAAGCAACCACCTGCGGCGAAGGTTTCGGCACAACTAAAGGTTCTAACTCAACCACGATTACTGTTGGTTTACGCTATCACAGCACTAGGTTATGGCGGCACATTCACAGCCTTTACCTTCCTTGCTCCAATACTGGAAAACGTATCAGGGTTTGATTCGAGCTCAATCAGCCTCATCATGTTGGTTTACGGTGTGTCAGTGGCGGTGGGTAACATCTGGGGCGGAAAAATGGCCGACAAGATGGGCCCGATTAAAGCGTTGACCGTTATCTTCTCTGGTTTAGCCGCAGTACTGGTGGTATTCAACTTTACCGCAGTAAACCCTTACGCAGCTGTTGCTACCATTTTGGTTTGGGGTGCATTCGCATTCGGTAACGTTCCGGGGCTACAAGTGTATGTTGTGAAACTGGCTGAGAAATACACACCAGACGCAGTCGATGTCGCTTCTGGGTTGAACATTGCAGCCTTCAACGTCGGTATTGCATTGGGCTCATGGGGCGGTGGTTTGATTGTTGCGAAATCTGGATTAATGAACACCCCTTGGGTAGGTGCTGTGATTGTTTTGATCGCTCTTGTTCTGACTCGATTCAGTGGTGCGTTAGATAAGAAGCAAGCACAACAAGCTGTTCCATCTAGCATCTAGCATCTAGCATCTAGCAAGGATAGAAAAACAAAGCCCGAACCTAGGTTCGGGCTTTGTCATTTACATCTGATTATTGTCCGTTATCGATCGCTTTCAGCACTTTACACGGGTTACCGACTGCAACCATATTGGCTGGGATATCTTTGGTTACCACACTGCCCGCGCCAATCACGCTGTTTTCGCCAATGGTGACACCGGGGCAGACAATTACACCACCGCCAAGCCAAACATTGTCGCCAACATTAATCGGTGTGCCAAACTCAACACCCTCTTCAACTCGGCCTTTCACATCGAGTGGGTGGCCTGCGGTCAGGATTTGAACGTTCGGACCAAGCAGTACATTATCGCCAATAGTCACTTCAGCCACATCCAAAATCACGCAGTTAAAGTTAGCGTAGAAGTTCTTGCCCAGCTTGATATTCGAGCCGTAATCACAACGAAATGGAGGTTCTAAATGCGCATTTTCACAGCCTGGAATCAGCTCTTGCGTTGCTGCTTCCCATTCGGGTGTGTCAGGAATACTGTTATTGAGTTTTTGAAGTACCTTACGACACTCGATACGAGCGGCATAAAGTTCTTTATCCCAAGCCTGATAAGGTTCGCCTGCTAGCATTTTTTGTTTTTCTGTTTTCACGTTACTTACCTGTTCTCGCATTACTTAGCTATTTTCATATGACTTAGCTAGTTTCACATGACTTAGCTAGTTTCACATGACTTAACTGTTTTCACATTACTTAACTAATGGTGGTCAATTCATCGACCAAAAACGCAATATCGCACATCTAAATAACAGTGAATAAGGAGTGTTTTAGCTTGGTTTAAGAGATGCGCAGCTCGTCACTTTTTGTAGGTGAAATATGAAATTCTAACAGTGCTAATTTAGCTTCGCTATCGAATCACGTAACACCAAACTGCCGGTGGTATTGATGGTGGTCGCTTGCTCTGTTTCACCGACAATTTGCAGGATCGCCTTTTGCGTCATTTGCTCTAATGGCACACTGACAGACGTTAAGCTTGGCGTTAAAAACGCCCCCACTTTGCTGTTATCAAAACCGACGATAGAAACATCTTGAGGCAATGAATATTCCAGATCCGTTAACGCCTTAATCGCACCAATCGCCATGTCATCGTTTTCCGACAAGATAGCAGTGAATGTTGTTTTGCTTTTTGCCAGAGCCTGAGCCGCGTGATAACCGCTCTCCATCGTCCAATCACCTTGAACAACCTTGGACTCATCCAATGCAATACCCTGTTTAGTTAGCACATCTTGATAGGCTTGGTAACGCAACTCATCGGTCGAAGAACCGGCTTTACCACGAATCACTGCAATATCGGTATGGCCTTGCTCGATGATGTGCTCAACCATCAAACAAGCGCTCTGATAATGGTCGGTGGTAATGGCATGATTAGGCTTCGACGGCATTTCTCGGTTGAGTACCAGAATCGGTGTGTCAGTACTTTCGATGATCTTTGCAATCTCGCTTTCGGTTAAGCATTGCGGATAGATGATGATGCCCGCGCACTTCATATCCAGCAGGAAGTTGATCGCCTTTCTTTCGTCTTCAGCGCTGTGTTTGCCATCGGTGATCACCAATTGGTGGTTCGACTTTTCGCTATAAGAAGCCGCGTGATACATCAAGGAAGAAAAGTAAGGGCCATTGAACAACTCATTGGTGATTACAAAGCCGATGAAATTGGTCTTCTTGGTCGCCAATTGCTGAGCCAACAAGTTCGGTCGATAACCTGTTTCTTGAATCGCATCGAATACCTTTTTCACCACATCTGGGCGCACGATGTTCTTGCCATTTAAGACACGAGAAACGGTCGATTTAGATACGCCTGCGCGGTTCGCGACATCAAGCATGGTTACCATTCGCTTCTTTTCCTTTATAAAAAATTAGCCGACATAGGCCGACTAATTCATTGCAAAATGACAGCTCACAGTTCACATAACTGCGCTGGGAAATGCATTCTAAATAGTGGTACCGTTAGATGCAATCACGCCTTTATACCACTCGAACGACTTCTTGCGTTTGCGTTCTAGTGAGCCAGATTGATCGTTGTGCTTATCTACGTAAATGAATCCGTAGCGTTTTTTCATCTCGCCCGTGGTGAATGAAACTAAGTCGATACAGCCCCAAGGGGTGTAGCCCATCAAGTCAACGCCATCAATCGCTACGGCTTTTTTCATCTCTTTGATGTGGTCACCAAGGTAAGCAATGCGGTAGTCATCATTAATGCTGCCATCTTCTTCAA
>NZ_JBFRVX010000148.1:0-19296 GCF_041475345.1 Vibrio sp. 10N.222.48.A3
CTTATAAGCACCTCTGTTCCGGCTCTTCCGAGATTCTCATTCGCTGAGAAAACAGGTGTAATGACAGTATCTTTCTCTGGCACTGCTTGCACTCGTGATGAAGGGGAAGTATCCCGTGAGGAAAGTGATAAAAATATCTACCTTCCTTCAACAGGTTATATTCCCGTTAGAATCATCAATGAGCTGAAAGGTGTTGGAATGACGGTCAGGGGGGCAGGTGAGAATGACTGGGCTCATACCAGAGATACCAGTGAACCACTGATGGTCAACGGTCCACTTAACGCGCCAGATGAACTGCTGTCTGATATTTCTAGCTATATTAGCGGAAACCAGTATACCAAGTATAAGGAGTCCCTTGCGGGTTGGACTATGCCCGCGTTAGCACTGCACGGAGCAAACTTGGCTGCGGCAAGTGAAGGTGATGTGTTTAACCTAATAGGGCATAGTCGGGGAGCCTGTGAAGCTATCATGGCTGCATGGTTCTTATATGCATATGGTGACGAAAAAACACGTAATACGCCTGTTAATATCTTCGCAATAGATCCGGTTCCTGGGCCTGGCACATGGTGGAGTCTTCTTACTCAACTACCTCCAAATGTCGTTAACTACGTAGGCGTTTATTCTTGGGATCAATCATACAATCTAAACGTACAAGATCATGCCTTCCAAGCTCTAGTTCCTCGGCCAAATGGAAGGATGAGAAACGAAAATAACGATATCACTATCCACAGTCAGTCATGGTGGGACTGGATAAAAAGGTATCCAGGCTGGGCAAGCATGGCAAACGATGTACAACAAGCTGATCCTCTTGCTCCAGATAGTAACAGACCTCAACCTGTTGGTTATGAGCTCTATGCCTGCCGTGGCAGACACGGCACAGTAGCCGGGAATACTACCAGTGATGGTTATTATTCTGCTGATAAGGTAAGCGCAACGGTTGCTCCTATCCCTGAGCTAATCTACAAAATGGCTAGAGGTTACCTGACCCAATGGGGAACCGATTTTGCTGTTCCTTGCGCTGTTGAAAAAAGTGTTACAGAGCTAAGAAAAGAAATTCATACCTTCCATCGTGAGTTCGACATTATGGGGGGAGGAGAAACTCGTAATAGTAACTCCCTTCCCGGAAGGCCGTATGTTCGAAGAATCTCATCAATTTGGGGGCGTAACCCAAACGATACTTATTATATGGACGATGTAGTTGGCGATCCCCCATATAAACTCGCTTATCCGGTAACTACAGAGCGAAGCAACAAAGGGTGGGTTGACTGGAAGTTTTTATGATCCCCAAATTAATCGATAGCAGAGTTAAATCGAAATCCGCTTGTAAATTGACAAGCTGTTTATAAACAGCAGGTTAAGGTGAAGATGAGTAAAATAGAGTTAATCAAAGAAGAACTATTAAAAAACGACCTTTTCTACCATGACAGTGATATGAACTATGTCAGGTTACTTGATACTCCCAGTATATGGGGGATGTCGTTTGGTCCAGAGATAATGCCTCGTGCTATTGAACGTCAGGGAGAATTTGAGCGGGCAATTGTTGAGGTAGTACAGAAGACTCGTTATCGGTGTGATATCTCGTCGTTAAACAGCCCAGATCCTGATTGGGCGAGAGCGATTCTGGGAGCAATAGATACCGCACTTACGAAGCCTATGGGCCGAAACGAATCACCACAGTTCCGGTTCATATTTGGTCAGACGCCACTTTACCCTATCAATGAGCCAGATAATCTTATCGACTTTAAAGCTGCTCTGGTTCGCTTAATCAGAGCACGCTCAGCATATTGGGAGATCATGCCTGAATTCGTTGTGGGTAGGTTCTACCAAAGAGCGACTGGTTCTTGGATGTCAGCACAGAAGAAATTTCTTCCGGAGTCATTAATTTCTGATTCTGATACAAAAATGACTTGGAATCACACCAAAATTATAGCCTGTGATGGTGTTGAGTCTTTGGTTGGTGGCCATAACCTGAATATGGATCTTTTCCGAAGCTATCCTCCTGTCCATGATGTTTCTGTTGTCGTTCACGGTGCGGCCAGTTTAGGTTCTCAACTGTTCCTTAACGAACTATGGACGGCGGATACATTTCTGCTTACTAAGGAATCATTAGATACTGATGACCTCACTTGGTACAACAGGGATAGCGAACCCAACTATCCACATGATCCTCTTATGATTAGTTATGTTCAGGATTACATACAGGAAAAACAGAATAGTATTCTAGAGGTCCATGAAACCGGTATTCAACCTGGAGTCGATCCTCAACCTCCAGCTTTACCTCCGTTGCCTTCAATTAATCAAATCGAAAAGTTTGATTTGCGCTCAGTCTCAGACTTAGATGCTAACGTTTTTGAAGAGCGTCAGGTGTACCATTCATACGATAAGCTAGAGGACTACAAAAAGTCCGACCGTATACTCACGGTCGGTAAGTATTGGACAGGGCCTAACCGAGATACCGATTTTAAGATAGGCTCGGAAATCATGAAAAAGAGCCTAATTTTAAATGCGAAAAATGTTATCCGTATGTCGCAGCAGGATGTGATCAGTGCTTGGAAAAAGAACTGGAAAGATCACGTTGTATGTCATTGGATTATCGAAGCATTGCTGAAAAATGAAGGGCTAACTGTTCAGATCGTTGTATCGCCCCTAGATGCAGGCGCAGGGGCTGAAGGCGATCAATACTCATTTGGATCGGGAGCGGTACGGACATTTGGTTTGATGGAGTATTACATGACTCACGATGCAGATACCGATCAACGCCTTGATGACAGTGATGGTAAGCGTCAGGACGCTTTATCTCGTCTCTTTATCGCGCCGTTCTTTTTTACCGATAAAGTACCGGAAGATAAGACGACTGAAGGCGATACGTACAAATGGCCAAATCTTCCAGAGCAGGGAAAAACAGCAACACTCAAGGCTCAGCCATTGTCAGAGAGACCACCGGAGCAAGGAGTGATTGGGCATCCATTTTGGACGACAGTGAGTGCGAGTGGGTTCTTTTATGGGGCTGTTGATTCAGCTCCCGGTAATCATTCAAAAGTAATGATTGTCGATGATGAGGTTTGTATCGTCGGTTCGGATAACCTTTATCCTGGTAATTTGGCCGAGGTCAATTACCTTATTGAAGGTGAACCTGTTAACGATTTGCTTGAGTCTTACTGGAAACCTTTGTGGAAATACTCAGGACCGCATGCTTACTCAGGTTAGTTTGTTGTAACTTAAGGAGGCGCATAACACGCCTCTCTTTTGCCTGCTTCAGCGTCTACATAGATACGATCGCCTTACGATATTTGGTTAAGAAAGAGACCGTTAGCCCTTGTTTATTCAGTTGGGCATGTTTACAGGTGGACACAAGTTCTTGCTTCTTGTTTATCGTTCCCACCATTCACACCCTCGCTCAACCATTCACTCCTGGTAATTACCATTCGTCGCATTGATAAAACTGCACGACAAATTCTAGTTAACCTTTCAACGTCAACATTTGAAAGGGATTAGAAATCATGACTACTTCACACTCATTTAATTCAGGTTCTACCACTTCTGTGCTTAAGCGTTCATTACTGGTTGCACTTGTTTCATTCGCACCCACTTTGGCGCAGGCTAACCCAAGTTCAGACGTTCTTGATATCTACAATCAAGCCGCTCAAGGCAATGAAGATCTGGTTGAGGTGGCTTACGAACGTCTGAACGACACGCTGCAACAAGACGGTGCGACACCACTGACCTTGGTTTACCTCGGAAGCACAGAAACCCTGATGGGGCGTGATGCGTTCTTACCTTGGAACAAGATGAAGTATGTGGAAAAGGGTTTGTCGACCATTGATAAATCACTGGTGCTGCTTAAAGACGAAGACCAACCGATTCATGAACAACCTCGTGTTCAAGGGCTGCCAGATTCTTACCTAACTCGCGCCATGGCTGCTGTGACTTACACTTCTCTGCCAGACATGTTTAACCATTTCGATCGTGGTTATGACTTGTTCCTCTCGTTACTCGCGGAAGATGATTTCCAACAACAACATTTCGCTGCGACCTCGTGGATTTACCGTTACGCCATTACCGCATCGATTCGTGCTGAAGACTTCGAGCAAGCACAGGTGTGGCTTGAAAAAATGGAAAGTACCGATGCCGGAAACATCGAGACCATGACAGCGAAGGCCCTAATAGCGAAAGCCAAGTAACAGCTGCGAATGCTAAATAGCGGTTTACTTAAGCTTATTAACAACAGCGAACGCTTAAGAATGATGGGTAATCAGAGGACAAGGGAATGATTGAATTTAAAAATATCGGCAAAGCGTATGTCACGGGCGGTCAACGTGTTGATGCATTAAACGGGGTCGATGGACATATCCAACGCGGTGAAATGGTGGCGTTATGTGGCCCGTCGGGTTCAGGGAAAAGCACACTTTTGAATATTTTGGGTTTGTTGGACATGGACTACCGAGGGCAGATCAATATTGACGGCAAACCTTATCCGACAGAGCAAATCGCCGCTGCACGTTTTCGTCGTCAGTCGTTGGGGTTTGTGTTTCAGCGTTTCAATCTGGTTCCTGTGATGACGGCGCTTGAGAACGTCGCTTATCCATTGATGCTGAACCAATGCTCTAAGCAAGAACAGCAGAGCAGAGCGCAAGACATGTTAGAGCGTGTTGGGCTAGGGGATTACGTTCATCACCGCCCAGACAATCTTTCTGGTGGTCAGCAGCAACGTGTCGCAATAGCCAGAGCACTGATCCACAACCCAAGCTTAGTGATTGCCGATGAGCCGACCGCCAGCCTAGACAGCCACACCGCCAACCTAGTGATCGATATTATGAAAGAGCTCGGCCACGAAATGGGCACCACCTTTATTGTCGCAACGCACGACCCAAGAATGGCGCAGCGCTGCGATCGAGTAATTGAACTTATCGACGGACAACTGGCTCCACAAGCTGTAACTACGGAGGCGATCTCATGGGCAAGTTAACACAAAGAATGAGCACGTTTTTACTTCCAACTTCGGTGCGTTTGGCGTGGCTTAATTTATTAAGAAATGGTCGTCGTAGTTTGCTATCGGTATTGATTATTGCCATTGCCGTATTTGCGCTGACCAGTGCTGGTGGTTATGGGCTTTACACTTATGAATCTTTGAGAGAATCGACCGCGCGCGATACTGGTCATCTCACCTTGAGCACGCCGGGATACTTTGAACAAGATGAGGACATGCCGCTGAGCAATGGTCTCGATAATGTTCAAGCGCTAACCAAGAGCATCATTGGTGACAGCGACGTGCGTGGTGTGCAGCCTAGAGTCTATTTTAGCGGCTTGGTGTCTAACGGCAGTAAGTCGACCATCTTTATGGGAACTGGCGTCAATGAGCGTGAGTTCGACATGAAAGGTCCTTTCTTAGATGTGCGCAGCGGACAAACCCTATCGGATGTGAAGTCACCAAGATACGACAGCCAAGAGCCACAAGTCATGCTGGGAACAGACCTTGCTCGTAACCTCAAAGTTGCGGTTGGCGATTGGGTAACATTACTCGCCACCACCAGTGACGGCGCTTTGAATGCTTTTGATTTTAAGGTGCAGGGCATCTACTCGACTGGGGTTCCTGAGCTGGACAAGCGTCAGCTGTATGTACACATCACCACCGCACAAGAGCTTTTAGCCTCAGACAAAGTCAGCACCTTGTCGGTGTTCCTATTTGAAACCAGCAAGACCTCGACCGTTCAACAACGCATTCAAGCGACTTTAGATCGAAATAGCGCGAGCCAAAACGATCAAGGCACAGAGATCGAGATCACCCCGTGGCAAGATCGCGCGTTTTTCTACACCAAGGTCAAAAATCTTTACGACCGGATCTTCGGCATCATGGGTGCTGTTATGGCATTGGTGGTGTTTGTGTCGTTGTTTAACACCATGACCATGTCGGTGACCGAGCGCACTCGTGAAATTGGCACCTTGTCGGCTCTTGGTAGTTACCCATCTGAAATCGTGGCTGGTTTCTTAAAAGAGGCGGGATTACTGGCGGTGATTGGCAGTGCGATCGGTGCGTTAGTGAGTGGTTTAGTGTCGCTGTTATTGCTGGTAGTTGATATACAGATGCCGCCACCTCCAGGCAGAACCGAAGGTTACCCACTCAACATTTACTTCTCACTGGAATTAGTTGGTTACGCCACTTTAGGTGTGCTGACGATATGTTTGCTGGCTGCTTATTTCTCTGCTCGCAAAGGCGTGAATAAGCCAATCACGGAGGCGCTGGTTTATGTATAAGTTTACTCGTTTACTCACTGTTTTAGGTTCTGCATTGGTTCTAGTATCGACACCAAGCTGGGCTGTCGATTCACAACAAGTCACTGAGATGATTGCCAAGGCAGACAGCTATCGTTTGAACAGCGCACAAGCGTCTAAGGTAGTGTCTTTGGTGGCGTTATATCAAGACGAGCAACTGGACAAAACCCGTGAATACAACGTCTATACAAGACCAAATCGAGAGTCGTTGGTCGTGTTCAAGTCGGCGGTCGAGGCTGGGCAGAAGATGCTGATGATTGAAGATAACTATTGGTTGTTGATGCCGAAATCTCGTCGCCCAATTCGTATCACACCGATGCAAAAATTGTTGGGCGAAGCCTCGGTTGGGGACATCTCGACGCTGACTTGGAGTGAAGATTACCAAGGCGAGTGGGTTGCCGAGCAACAGGTTGAGATGCCGACTGGCGAGACACTCGATACCCATCACCTAAAGCTCGCGGCGAAAACCAAGGGTGCGAGTTATCAGTCGATTGATCTGTGGTTAACGACAGACCGAGCGTTTCCAGTTAAAGCGGATCTGTATCTGCGTTCTGGAAAACTGGCGAAACAAGCTTGGTTTACTGAAGGCGTGCGTGATGGATTACCCACAGTGGTGTCGATGACCTTGCTCGATAAGATTCAGCCGAGTAAGAAAACCGTGATTGAGTATCGCGAAGTGATTGAACAAAGCTTGGCAGATAAATATTACAACCCTGCCTACCTATCGCGTAACAGCGTGTCTGGGCTGTAGGTGGACGTCATGAAAGCTTCCAATCGCCGATTCCACATCAAGTCTTCAATCGCTACTTTGCTTGCCTTGTTTTGTGTGAGTAACACGATTCAAGCGGACGATCTGAGCTTGGCGTGGGACTGGCAACTCAGTGCAGAAGCCATCGAATCGAGAGAGTCGCCATTCAGCCCTTTACCATCTGATAATCGTCAGTCATTCAATGGCTTGTTGGATCTAGAGGTTGGATATAACAATTGGCTTGGTCTGTTCGCAGTGAAAGCCAACGATATTCTAAGCAATAACCCTCAACAACATGACGCGAGCTTTGAGTCGGAATTCATTGTGCGTGAGTTGTTCTGGCAAGGTGGGGTTGAACTGTCGAATTCGGCGTTCGGTGACCATTACCTAGATGTCACACTCGGTAAGGTTCGCCTTGATTGGGGCGTGGGTTATGGCTATCGACCGTTAGACATCATCAAGCCTTATCGACAAAACCCGGTGGGCATTGTCGCAGAAGAAGGCGCGGGAGTGGCTTCGGCGTCACTGTTCGATATGACGGGCGAGTGGACACTGCTTTATAGCGATTCGTCATGGACTTCCCAAGACATAAATGAATTCGAAAAGAAGAACCAGCAACAAGGCTTTGGGGTACGTCGTTACAACCTGGTGGGCGATCACGAGTATCAATGGGTCGCCTATTATGACGATGTGCGTCACGGCTTGCTTGGGGCGAATTTAGTCTCGGTATTGAATCTCGCGTGGGAATTTCATGGCTCGGCGGTCTATCAACGACAAAGCCTTGGTTACAGCCAGCCTGATTCAATGCTTAAACCTGTTTACCTCGAAGAGCAGGGCGAGGCCTATCAAGCGTTAGCCGGATTAACATGGGCAAATGACACTGGCCACAATGTGGTGTTGGAATACTGGTTTGATAGCCGAGCGTGGAGCAACTCTGAGTGGCAAAGTGCAATAGAAAGTGCAGAGTCTTTGTCGGTTAATCCGATGACATCTTCATTGGCAGGTTCTTATGCGCAAGGCTATCAGCACGCCAATTTGGTTCAACACAACATAATGTTTCACTGGTCTCTGGATTCGACACATGGCTGGCTTGAAGATATCACGCCAACATTCGATGTCATGTTGTCTCCACAAGATGGCGGTTTTATTGCGACTCAGTGGCTCAATTATCAGGCTCTAGATAATGGTAATTCATCGTTGGATTTGGAACTTGCTGCACGCTTTCTAGGCGGCAAAAGTGATTCTGCTTACGCCAGCTTACCCGATAGTCATATGATTCTCTTAAATATCAAAGGACGATTTTAATGGACACTTCTTCAAACAGTCGATTTTCATGGATTAAGAGTTTCGCGTTCACCACGTTATTTTGTGTTCTTATTGCGATTACAACCCATACGATTTGGGGCGGCGGATTAACGGTTAACCTGGCAATCAGTTTTGGCTTTGGTTACAGCGCCGTGGGTTCTTCTTTCATCTTTGTGAAATTGTTTAAGAGAACATCACGAACGCTTGAAGTGGGAATCTCAATGGTGTTCGCGATGACCTTTGGTACCTTGAACGCGCACTATTGGTTGAACGGGTATTTCGGGGCCAATATCTCGGATCTTAAATCTGTGGTGTTGCTCGGTGTGATCTTCTGTTCGGTTTGCTATTACTATTTCTATACCCGAGAGCAGCAGTTACGTGCCGATAACGAATTGGAAGTGGCCAAGCGTCGTCAGGCCGATCAAGAAAAGGTGGTGGTGCTCAGTCAGCTTAAACAACTACAGAGCCAAATTGAACCGCACTTCTTGTTCAACACACTTGCGACCATCAATGTGTTGATTGAGAGTGACAGCGCGAAAGCCAAGTTGATGCTCGAAAAACTGACTGACTTATTGCGTGTGACTTTGAAAAACAGCCGCAACGAGCAATCGACCATCGCACAAGAGGTCGACTTGTTAGACGCTTATCTTAATATCCAAAAGATACGCTTGGGGGAGCGCTTAACGTTCTCGATTGAAACACACGAGATTAGTGATTTTCAGGTGATTCCACCGTTCTTGATTCAACCCTTGGTCGAGAATGCACTCACGCACGGCATTGAGCCCAAAGCGGCGGGTGGCCAAGTGAATATCCGTATTACTCAACAAGCCGAGCAGTTGAAGATTGAAGTGTCAGACAGTGGTGCAGGGTTGAAAATACCTTCTGCGAATACGGGGCATGGTGTTGGGTTAAGCAATATTCGTCAAAGAATCGAAACCCTTTATGGTGATCAGGCGAGCCTAACGATTACTGAACAAGCTGAGGGTGGGGTAGTCTCTACGATCTTGTTACCACTGACTGACGCAGCCGCTTAGAATTACAGACCAGAAAGCACAGAACAGTGACGAAAAATAGACGATTTACAGTGTGAATTTAAAGGACTAACCATGAACAACCCAGCAATACAGCCGAGCGTAACGGCGATTATCGCAGACGATGAAGCACTGTTAAGGCACCACCTAGACAAGAGCCTTGCTGAGGTTTGGCCGGAGCTGGAGATCGTCAGCAAGGCACAAAACGGTTTGGAGGCGATGCAGAGTATTCAGCAGCTTAAGCCCGACGTGGCGTTTCTCGATATTCGTATGCCTGAGCTGGATGGAATCTCGCTGGCGAAACAATTGAACAAGCTAGATTCGCCGCCATTGATTGTGTTCATTACGGCTTATGACGAATACGCAGTTAAAGCCTTTGAACATAATGCGATGGATTACCTGCTTAAGCCAATCAATGAAGAGCGCTTACTGGCGACATGCCAGAAGGTGCAAGCGCGTCTGTCGAGCAATCAAACACAATCAGGTATTACGCCAGAACAGCCCGATATCACGGCGTTAATGGCTCAGCTTCAACAGTTATCAAAATCGACTTCACAACAACCTCCCTATCGATCGCAGCAAAAGCACCTCACATGGCTCAAAGCCAGTGTCGGGGAAGACATTCACCTAATCGCCGTCGATGATGTGGCTTATTTCAAAGCAGAAGACAAGTACGTCTCGATATTCAAAAAAGGCCAAGGCAGTTCTCTAGAGGAGTTTATTCTTCGTGTGTCACTAAAAGAGTTGATAGCGCAGCTCAATCCTGATGAATTTTGGCAGATCCACCGCTCAGTGGTGGTGAAAGTCTCGGCCATTGATAAGGTGAAGAAAGGGCTCTCAGGCCAGATGTCGGCTTATGTCTCCGGCGAGAAGTTACCGATCAGCCGCGCCTCGCAAGCTCTTTTTAAAGGGATGTGAGAAACCTGTTTAAGGGAATTTAATAAATCAGTTTTAAGGGGTGTGAAATCACCCGATCTATAACCTATGACTATCAGATTGTGTAATTTATAAAGTTGACAGTTTCATGCATGTTCAGATTGTCTCTCAAAATTTAAATGACTGAATTTATATAAAATTATTATGCTATTGCGATCGGATATATTGGAGGAAAGCCCTCCAAAGAGATCGTTATGAAAGCATACTATTTAGTCGTCGTATTGAGCTCCACATTGCTAGGTTGCAGCTCTACTCCTCAACAACAAACGTTATTGAAATCCGATCCATACTGGGTCAAAGGAGAGTTAGATAACGGATTAACCTACCATGTCTACCCTGACCAAGAACAACCTGTCTCGGTACGCTTACTCGTGCATGCCGGATCTTTGCAAGAGAGCGAACAACAGAAAGGGTACGCCCACTTTGTTGAGCATATGGCGTTTAATGGCAGCAAGAACTTTTCAGGAAATGAGGTGGTCGAGCTATTTGAGCAATCTGGTGCCAGTTTTGGTGCAGACTTAAATGCTTACACCTCTTACCAAGAAACCCTCTATAAATTAGATCTGCCCGACAATAAGAACCTAGACAAAGCCCTGGCTTGGTTTAGAGACATTGGCGATGGTTTACTGCTGTCCGAAGCTGAAATCGAAAAAGAGAAAGGTGTGATACTTGGGGAGTTTCGATACACGCGAGTTGAAGATAAACCTCTCTCGTTTAAGTTCTACGATCATCTGGTTGAAGGGACGACTTACCAAAGTAACGATCCTATTGGCAATAAAGAATCCGTTTCTAAAGCGAATGTTCAAGAATTAAAGAACTACTACCAAACCTGGTATCAACCTCAGTTAACCGAAGTGATTGTCTCTGGTGATATCACACTGGCAGAAGTTATCCCTTTGATTGAAGATACTTTCTCTGATTGGCAAAGAGGCATAACACCGGTTCCCGTGAAGAACACGTCAGTGGATTACAATACTCAAGATTTTGTGGCGTATGGATCTGGTGTCGAGCCACCGAGCATCGGGATAGTCATTGACCGTGGGGAAAGAGTGACACAGAGCCATGAGCAACAACATCAGCTTTGGTTAGATGATATTGCTCAACAACTTATCCAACAAAGGTTGAATTCTGACTTTGTTGACGCTGCGTTACCTGTGCAGTGGGCTGCTTCAACACCCTATTTATTAGAATACCAAAGGTATTCGATTACTACCGTCGGTTTTCCTGTTAATAGCCGAGAGCAAAGTCAGCAGCAGTTTGTTTCTACTCTCGCCTCTTTGCGTGACTATGGCGTAAGTGAGTATGAGTTGGCGAGTGTGCTTCAGCAATACCAAGCGAACCTCGATGACATTCAATTAAACTGGGATCAAATGGATGCTGTGGCTCATGCTGATGGTAAATCGACAGCATTGGTGATTAACCAGCCTGTTCAATCACAGCTTGATTATAAGTCGAGTTTGAAAACGTTTCTTGCGAATACGGATCTCGAGGCTGTGAATGATAACTTAGATGATTTGCTTTCTAGCCCTTACATTTTGGGGTTAGGTTTATCTTCTAAGGAAGACATGCTAGCAATGGATAATGAGCTAAAAGATGTCAGAAAAGCCTATGAAAAGAAAGGTAACAAGCCACTGCTCGTTACCGCAAGTTCTGCGTTTAGCGTGCCAGAATCTCAAGGCGACATTGTGAAACAAATTCAGGTGAGTGAGGATCCTAACTTACAACAATGGACATTGAGCAATGGTATCGAGGTTTGGTATTTACGAAACCCTGAGGTGGGTAATAATGTTGGTGTTTATTATGCGAGTGAAGGTGGAAAAGCAGCCCTAGATTCTTCTTTATTTCCTGCGTCAGAGGTGGCGATTTCAGCATCGATCCGTAGTGGTGTTGGTAAATTCAGTGGATCGGAATTAAATACCCATTTGAAACGCAAAGACATCCAAATTTATCCCTTCATCAACTTTACTCATCATGGGCTGGAAATCAGCACTAAGAAAAAGACGCTCGCAGAAGGCTTGGCTGCATTGTATACCATTGTGACCGAACCTAAAATCGACAGCGATCAGCTTGAGGCTGTAAAATCTGAATTTGCACAAGATCGCACGGCTTATCTAGAAACCCCAGTGGGTCAGTTTATTCAGATGGTTAACCATAATAGTTATCAAGATAGCAGTCGTCATATCATGTTGGAAAGTGAAGATATTGAAGCCGTGACATCTCAAGATATACTTGACGTTCAGCACCAACTCTTTCAGAAGTTAAGAGACAATACGCTTGTCATCGTTGCTGATATTAAGCCATCTGAAATTAAGCCTCTCGTACGCCAATATGTTGCTTCATTGCCATTGGAAGCCGTTGTGTCTCCTGATTATCAAGTTGCCTATAGCACTGATTCGAAAGAACGAATCGATATATCCATCAATAATGAAGACAGCAGCCAGTACTTATTGCGTATTATTTCTCAGCAAGCTCGAGAGAAAACAGCAAAGGATGTGTTTATGGACGATATGCTTCAGCGTGTATTGTCGAGCCGTCTAACGGCTTATGTTCGCGAAGAATTAGGCTTGGATTATGCGCCTTTTGTGTATTCGGTATCTCAAGACAGTGAGCCAAGTTATGACTGGTTGGTCGGCTCTTTAGCTGCGCCTGAGAACTCAGATAAGATAGAACAGGCGATTGATAAAGTTATTGCTGAAGCCGTTAAAGGCATTTCTGAAGATGAGACTCGAACCGCTGCTAAACAGCTAGTGGCTGACCTCACGCCACTTCAATATAAGCCTACTCAACAAGCTTGGTTTATTTCACGTTACTTAATTCATGACTACGGTGTTGAGGCACTGTTTGACTTACAGGGAACGACAGATTCAATTTCTAGTAAAGATATGACGGAGTATGCTAAAGAAATTTTTGGAGATAACAGCTACCAGTTGAAGAACTTGTTAAGGCCAAAAAGTTAAGCCCATTGAGAGAGTGACCTTGTAGAAAAGTCGCTTTCAACCTTAAATCTAAGATATCGAACCTAAGCCAAATGCACCGTCATTTGGCTTTTTTATTTGGGTTAGGGTTAGTCTTTAAACTCGTTACTTTTTAATTCATCACTTTCAAGCTTGTCACTTTTAAACTAGTTACTGACTTTTAAATGCTCGTAATTTGCGCCTTATATAACTGAGTGCAATTTATAAAATAAAGATCTAGATCACAAAGATACTCATCCGGTTCAATATTAAATAATAATCGTTAACTCAATCTGTATATTGTCGATGAATGACATTAAGAGGTTGTTATGAAAACATATTATTTAGCGGCGGCTGTATGCCTCACCTTGGTTGGCTGTAGTTCAACATCAAGTATCACCGAAACCTTAATCCAGCCGGATCCGGCATGGACATCAGGCCAGCTAGAAAATGGCCTTACCTACCATGTTTATCCAGATCATGAAGAATCCGTATCTGTTCGTTTAGTTGTGCACGCGGGTTCGTTCCAAGAGACTGACCAACAAGAAGGTTATGCGCACTTTTTGGAGCACATGGCATTCAATGGCAGTAAAAATTTCTCTCAAAATGACGTGATTCGTCTATTCGAAGATGCAGGCGCTAGCTTTGGCGCTGATATCAATGCCTACACTTCTTACCAAGAAACTGTGTATCAATTAGATTTACCTGACAATGTCCAATTACAGTCTGCCCTGACGTGGATGCGAGACATTGGTGATGCTCTGGACCTATCAAGTTCAGAAGTCGAAAAAGAGAAAGGTGTGATTCTTGGTGAGTTCCGTTATGCACGCTTAGACGACAAGCCATTCGCAGAACAGTTTTTAGACCACTTCATTGAGGGTGGTCAGTATGAAGGCCAAGATGCACTTGGTACTAAAGAGTCTGTACTCAGCGCGACTTCCCAAGGGCTAAATAACTTTTATCAGACTTGGTATCAACCTCAGAACGTTGAGGTGATTGTCTCCGGTGACATTGACACAAAAACCGTCATTCCATTAATTGAACAGAAGTTTTCAGATTGGCAGCGAGGACAAACTCCCAAGCCAGTAAAACAAAGAATTACCACCTTTAATGAAGGTGATTATATTGAGTATGCAGAATCGGAAGCGCCAAGTATCTCTTTGATGATCAACCGAGGGGCAAGTGCGGTAGACACTCGCGCGCAACAGCATCAACTTTGGCTTGATGAGACAGCACAGCAACTGATCAGGCAGCGACTTAATACCAAGTTCAATGATGCGGCTTTGCCAACTCAATGGATAAGTTCCAAACATTATTCTATGGAATATCAGCGCTATTCATTGGTGGATGTTGGCTTTCCTGTCGGCGCTCGTGAGGTGACTCAAAAGGAGCTAATCGCCACATTGGCATCTCTGCGTGATTATGGCGTCTCTGAAAATGAGATAATTAGCGAACAGCATTATTATCAAGACTTGCTCGATAATGTTGAGATCGATTGGGACAATATGGACAGCGTGCAGCACGCTAACCAGAAAGCGACGGCTTTAGTGAACGAACAAATCGTGCAATCACAACGAGACTATGAAGCGAGCCTTGAAGAGTTTGTCGCAAACCTCGATCTTGATGCGATTAATGCCAATATTAAGGCTTTGCTTTCTAGCGACTATTTTGTAGTGGTTGGTATGAATGAAAGTGAAGATAAAGTCGCCGTTACCCAAGCCATCGAGAGCTTGAAAGCAACTTATAGCGAAAAGGGTGCCAAACCGTTGTTTTCGGTGACCAGCAGTGCTTTTGCTGTTCCTAGTTCGCAAGGCGATATTGAGTTAGTGGAACAGATGTATGTAGACCCATATGTTCAAAAGTGGACGCTTAGCAATGGTATCGATATGTGGTATCTGCGTGACTATCTCGCAGGCGATGACATAGGTATTTACTACACAAGCTTAGGTGGTAAGGCCGCACTCGATCCTAAGTTATATCCAGCGTCAGAGTTAGCTCTTGCTGCTATCGGTAGAAGTGGTGTTGGCAGTTTTTCAGGAACGGAGCTTGATGCGCATTTGGATCGTGAAGATATTCAGGTTTATCCGTTTATCGATTTTACTCACCATGGCGTCGAATTTAAGCTCACCAGTAATGGCTTAGCGGAAACTTTTGCTGCGCTCAACGCGATCGTTACATCAGTCAAGGTATCGCCAGAGCAACTGGAGGCGGTTAAGCAAGAGTTCATTCAAAATCGAGATTCTTACTTAGCAAGCCCTACTGGTCAGTTCGCATATGCAATGAACCAAAATACCTATCAAGCGGACAGTGATCATGTGCTGCTCGATAGTAAAAGTGTGGAAACGGTTTCTGTTGAAGAGATAAAGAGCGTCCATCAGCAGTTGTTTGGTCAATTCCGAAATAATCAGCTGGTTATTGTGGGCGACATTGATCCAAGTGAACTGAAACCTCTGGTTCGCCAGTACTTGGCTTCTATTCCATTGGAAAAAGCCGTTGTGCCTGACTTTAACGTCGCGTACAAGCACCCATCTAAAGCGCGTATTGATTTGTCGGTCAACACGGCTAATAGCACTGAGTACATGCTAAGAGTCATTGCGGAGCCTTCCGAGCAAACTGGAATAGTAAGAGGGAAAACGGCGAAAGATATCTTTATGGAAGACATGCTGCAACGCCTGCTTGTTACTCGTTTAGACGCGTACATACGTGAAGATTTAAGTCTAGATTACTCACCTTATGCTTACTGTGTATCGCAAGATGGTGATACAAGCCATGACTGGTTTATTGGTGCGCTGATCGACCCTAAAAATGCCGATAAGATAGAGGTCGCGATTGATAAAGTGATTGGAGACCTTCTGAAGGGCGTATCAAATGATGAGATTAGAGCGGCAGGCAAGCAACTAGAAGCGGACTTTACGCCTTTAGATACTAGTGTTGTTGATCAAGCATGGTTCGTGTCTCGTTATCTTTTGCACGACTATGGTGTAGAAGCCTTGTTTAACGTGAAAGCGACGGTTAACTCAATTTCTCGTGAAGATATGAATCAACTTGTCCAACGCATCTTTGGTGAAAATAGCCGTAAGGTTAAGAACATCATGCGTCCTAAAGCCTAAAGCCTAAAGCCTAAAGCCTAAAGCAGACTGAAACACTTAACCCAAAGCCAAGCGCACATCGCTTGGCTTTCTTGTTTTTACACCATTCATAATATCTATGCACCAAGCTTTGTTGAGCTCTTTTTGAGGTATATAAATCTAAATGCCGTGAGTGCCTAATCGGTTGCATCGTATCATTTTCTAAAAAAATGTTTTAAATCAAGACAGCGTTTCATTTGTATTGTAGATTGACGATCTACGAGAATGTTGTTTGGATATTAGATTGCTTAAATTAGGTACCCGATTAGTCTTAATGTTGTTTTTACTGAGCTTTGGCTTAGTGAACTCTAACGGCTATTCGTTCCCTTCTAAGCCATTTCAAATTCATTCGGCTCAAGAGCAATCTTCACAGAATGAACAATCTTCCTCGATAAAACAGTGTAAACAAGCCGCTACGGATAATCCGTCGAGCTACTTAGAGTGCGATAAGGTTCCGTTTGGTACCGTGCCTTATGGTGACAGTTCCAACTATCATGACACCGAGTCGAGCCTCCAAGCTGCAAACTTCAGACGTATGCTCAGTAACGAGCAAGAAAGCGTGGCCGATCTTGAGCCTGCTTATCATCTACTGATCGACTTTTCACCCCCTTCATTACTGGCTTCTCTGCTCTTCAACACGCCGTTGTTGGATTCCAAGCAGCACTGGACCAGCATTGTGAGTTCTCCGTCCTCCCGGCTTTCTGGGTGGAAAGAGGGCAACATTCAATACTCGCATTTCCGAGAACTTCTTAGCTAATCGTTTGACCTTAAATTGGTCGTATCGATGATCGCCTCGCGCTCGTTGAACTCGCCAATTAACCCAATATAGCGACACACAATTATTAGCCTCACTGTTACTCAATCAGCTTGTTTTGGTTGTGACTAGTTGTCGTTTGTGTTCGCAAAACATTAGTTATACCAATCGCAGTAAATAACTGGCCATCCTAGCTGGTTAAAACGCTCGATCACTGCTTTTTCCCGGCGCTATTTTTGAGCACGTGTTTACGGTGATTGGTAAAAAGAAGAGATCTTGACTGTGAAAAAACGCATTCCAAGAAAACAAATTAACCACTACTCAAAGTGGAAATACGTGGTGCTTATTGCCACCATCATCATCATGATTCTAAGCGCTCTACCTTCTTGGTTTGGCGAAGATGCCTCGGTTCAAATCAGTAACCGCTCTGAGCAGACGATCGACGCCACTCAAGTGACGCAATATCTTGCTAGCGAAGGCATTCAAGCCAAATCAGCCTTTCAAAAAGACAAACGTTTAGTGGTCATCTTAGAAGATGCTGAGCAACAAGCGAAAGCCAAAGAAGTACTCAATGAGCGCTTCCTCGACAACGCGACGGTTGCGCTAGCGATGGAGCCAGCAGCACCTAAATGGCTGACTGACATGGGCTTTGCACCGATTCAGCTAGGCCTAGATTTACGCGGTGGAGTGCAGTTCTTATTAGAAGTGGACATGGAACCGGTTTACCACGCACAAGCTCAAGCGATGGTCGACGAGGTGACCAGTCAGGTGCGTTATGCACGCGGTAAAGTGGTCAACGACCAGGTTCAGTTTGATTTCCGTACCGACGCCGATTTCGAAAAAGCACAAAAGCTGATTCGTGAAGAGTTCCCACATTGGCTACGTGATCGTTCAGATAAGTCACTGACGTTAACTCAGTCTGAAGAAGAGCAAAGAACGCTACGCAACCTAACAGTTCAACAAAACCTGCAAATCATGCGCAGCCGTATTGAAGAATTAGGCATCACAGAAGCATCGATTCAACGCCAAGGTGAAAGCCGTATTCGTATTGAATTGCCAGGTGTTCAAGACCCTGCAGCAGCAAAAGACGTGATTGGTGCAACCGCATCTTTGGCGTTCTACTCTGTTTACGACAATGCAACTCGTAATACTCAAACGCTAAAAGATACAGATGGCAATCGTGTCGTTGTCGCTCGCAAAGCAGTACTGAGCGGTGAACACATTATTGATGCTCGTAGTGGCATTGGTGAGATGGGCAGCGCAGAAGTAAACATTACCCTAGATTCTTCTGGTGGTAAGAAAATGTCCGAGTTCTCACGTCATAACATCGGTAAGCCAATGGCAACCGTGTACAGCGAATACAGTCGTGATAGAGCGGGCAACAGCAAGCAAGACAGTGAAGTGATCAGTGTGGCAAACATCCAGTCTCAACTGGGTAGTCGTTTCAGAATTACTGGTGCTGGCAGCTTGGCTGAAGCGCAAGAGCTTGCGTTACTGCTGCGTGCGGGTTCATTGACTGCGCCAGTGACCATCATTGAAGAACGTACCATTGGCCCATCTTTGGGTGCTGAAAACGTAACTAACGGCTTTGCTGCTTTGGCACTTGGCCTTGGCCTTACGCTAACGTTTATGGCGCTATGGTACCGCCGTCTTGGTTGGGTCGCGAACTGCGCATTGGTGGTTAACATGACCACATTGTTTGGTTTGATTGCGCTGCTACCGGGTGCGGTATTAACTCTGCCGGGTATTGCGGGTTTAGTACTGACCGTCGGTATGGCGGTAGATACCAATGTGCTTATCTTCGAACGTATTCGAGACAAGATGAAAGAAGGCCGCAGCTTTGCTAGCTCCATCGATCGTGGTTTTGACAGTGCGTTCTCTTCTATTTTCGATGCTAACGTCACCACCATGATCGTTGCTGTGGCTCTATATACCATTGGTAATGGACCGATTCAGGGCTTCGCTCTGACACTGGGCTTAGGCCTTCTAACCAGTATGTTCACGGGCATTTTTGCTTCACGAGCGATCATCAATTTGGTTTGGGGGCGTGACCAACGCCACGATGTAAGAATTTAAGCATGAGTATTTCAAATATGACTATTTCAAACAGCAGCATGACTCGCCTTCGTAAGGTGATGTCTGTGATTTCTATTGTGCTGTTCATGAGCTC
>NZ_JBFRVX010000149.1:0-3782 GCF_041475345.1 Vibrio sp. 10N.222.48.A3
GCCAGACGCTTATGATGACCGTTATAAGAAGTGGAACTTAGCCGATCTTCCTATCGTGCCGGAGCAATGGCAGCTGAGACCGCGCAAGACTTCCAGCAAACAGCTTACTGTGATCCGAAAGCTATTGAAGGACGCGACCCAAATTGTCCATGCGGGTGACCCGGATAGAGAAGGGCAGCTGCTGGTTGATGAAGTGATTGATTATTGCAAGGTGTCTAAGACTAAGAAAGAGTCGATGGACAGGTTACTTATTAGTGACTTGAACTTGCCAGCGGTAAAGCGTGCGCTCTCTCAAATGCGCAGTAACCGCGATTTTATTCCACTTTCTATTTCTGCATTGGCGCGCTCTAGAGCCGATTGGCTGTATGGCATGAACATGACTCGCGCGTATACCTTGTTAGGTCAAAAGGCGGGTTACCAAGGCGTGTTGTCGGTAGGGCGAGTGCAAACGCCTGTACTTGGTTTGGTCGTAAGGCGTGATGAAGAGATCGAAAACTTCATTCCGAAAGATTATTTTACTCTGCATGCGCTGATCCCTTATCAAAACAACGGCCAGAGCTTTGATATTCGAGCACGTTGGAAACCAAGCGAAGCATGTAAACCTTGGCAAGATGAAGAAGGCCGCGTACTCAATCGAAAGCTGGTTGAGAATGTCGCTAACCGAATTGCTAATCAGCCTGCAACGGTGACGGAATCAGAGCAAAAGCAAAGCAAACAAGCGGCACCACTCCCTTATTCGCTGTCAGCTCTGCAGATTGATGCGTCTAAGCGTTTTGGTATGAGCGCTCAACAGGTACTCGACACTTGTCAGTCATTGTATGAGAAACACAAACTCATCACTTACCCACGTTCTGATAGCCGCTATCTACCTAAAGATCATTATTCGCAACGAGAGTCGGTAGTCGATGCTATCGCCAATAATGCGAAAGAGCTGCAAAGTGGTGCGCAAGGCGCGGATCTTTCTCTTAAATCCAAAGCATGGAACGACAGTAAGGTCGATGCTCACCACGCGATAATCCCAACGCCGAAGAAATCAGCGGTGAATGGCCTATCTGCTAATGAGATGAAAATCTATCAGCAAATTGCCCGCCAATATCTGATGCAGTTCTACCCACCGGCTGTTTTTGCGGATGCTAAGTTGGTTTTTGATATCGCTGGTGGTGTGTTCATCGCGAAAGGGCGTCAGCTTATCAACCCAGGCTGGAAAGTGTTGATGGGCAAAACGGACACCGAAGATAAAGGTGATGGTACTGACACTGTTCCACCGCTAGATAAAGGGACTGTGCTCACCTGTCGTGAAGGCGTGATTGGCGATAAGAAAACCGAGCCACCAAAACACTTTACCGAAGCGACCTTGTTACAAGCGATGACCGGTATTGCACGCTTTGTGGCAAATAAAGACCTCAAAGCTATCTTGAAAGAGACTGATGGCCTCGGCACAGAAGCAACCCGTGCGGGGATTCTCGATACTCTGTTCAAGAGACAACTGTTAACGCGACAGGGTAAAAGCATTCACAGTAGCCCGGCGGGAAGAGGATTGATTAATGCCTTACCTGAGGACTCGACCTTTCCCGATATGACCGCTCACTGGGAGCATCAGTTACAAGGTATGGCTGAACGAAACCAAGCGTATCAGCCCTTCATGCAAGAATTAGAAAGCAAGATCGACGGCTTGATGGGCAAGGTAAAAACGGGTGAAGTCCCTGAATCTTTGCGTCATCTTCCTAAAGTCGAAAGACCGGCTTTTAAACGTCGTAAAGGCGGTGGTGCGAAGAAAACTTATGCCAAGAAAGGGACGTATGCTAAGAAAGGCACTAAAAGCTAGGTACTAAAAGTTAGGTACTGAGAACAAACCGCTGTTTATTGGCGATACTGGAATTAACGTCCGACCTTGCGTCCGCAGCGCTTAAACAGCTGTTGCCAATAGTCGACATGGCGGCGAGTGGATGATCGAAAGGCGTTATGCGCATCTTTGATGGGAAAGTAATAACTGTGTAGGTCAGGTTGCGCGTCAAACATACCAAGTTGCGGGGCTAACTGCTGATAGTAGCCATCTAATTGCGCTATGTACGGCTGAACTTTGCCTATATATTGCTGCTCGAACACATTGTTGAGATAACGAAACTTGGTCGTGTCTCGTTGTTTACCACAGATGATATTGTGATTAAAAGTTGTCAGCTGTTTGGTGATGGTATCAAGTTCGGCCGAAGCTCGCGTGAGCGAGTAGTATAAATCACCGAGCGTAGAGCTCTTTTCTAATACTTCTTGAACCTCAGTAGTCTTTCCCGAAACGAGCGGAACGTTTAACGCTTGATTGATATATTCTAAGGCATCACTGGTTTGTCGTACCTGATCGCCGATATCAGCGTGTAACCACTGACTACCACGCATCTGAGACTGCATTGCATCGCTGGCATAGATGAGATTCCATTGGTGCAGTGGAAATTGTGCGAGCTTCTGCTGCTCGATTTCTTTGAGTAATTCTACGATCTCTGGATCTAATTCGTTATTAGATAAACATTGACCAACACCTTCCAGTAGAGCGACTTGATAATCGTAATTTCGGAACTCGTCGGCGACTTTTCCAAGTACGGAGTTTCTTTCTGCAATCAGGTTGAATAATCCGCATTGTCGAAGTTGATAGCTGTCGATAAGCCCGATAGAGAGCGAAGGAACTTCAATAAACAGTTCTCGCTTTCTCGGTAAGCTGTCGAGCTCCCAGTCTTCCTGTATCTCGTCAGCATCTTGCACGTTGGCGATTTTGGCCTGATAGTCGTCGAAATAGTTCTGTGGGCTGTCATCGAAACATCCAGTGAGCACCATTGTTAGACACAACAGTGTTGAACGTACGAGTAAGCTTGAGATCACGCGGCGAACCATGTGACGGCTACCAGTCTATTTCGCTACCATCGAAATTGAAGAAGTGACCACTCACTTCAGTATTCGATGACTCTATTACAGTCACAAGGCCTTGAGCCGAAGTCTCTGTATCAATAAGAGCATTAGGGCCGCCCATTTCCGTCTGTACCCAACCAGGATGTAACGCTAACACTGTAAAGCCATTATCGGTCAAGTCGTTGCTTAAACTCTTCACAACTGAGTTAAGAGCCGCTTTAGATGAACGATAGATGTAGCCTCCGCCTGATGTGTTTTCAGACATGCTACCCACTCTAGATGAAAGACAGGCGATCTTTTTGACGTCACTACTTTCGATAAGAGGTAATAGAGTCTCGACAAGCTTCAATGGAGCAATGGTGTTGACTTCGAATACACGGCGCCACTCTTCGACATCGGTATTACCCAGACCATAACCTTTAGGGCCATAGTAGCCAGCGTTGTTGATCAAAATATCAATCGACTCTATTTGCGAATTGAGGTGGCTCACCGCTTGGTAATCGGTGATCTCTAATTGAATGCAGGTCAGGTTGCTATTGTGGTCTGCGAGAGAGAGCAGTTCTTTTGCTGAATTGGCGTCACGGTAAGTTGCGTACACCTTGTGATTACCTTTCAAGTATTGTTGAGTCAGACTTAAGCCAATGCCGCGGTTCGCTCCAGTAATAAAAATAACGCTCATGGTGATTCCTTTTCAGTTCAATTAGTTAAGTTTGATGGCTTAACACGAGAAAATCAACGCTCCACCAACTGGCTATTAGCATTCCTACAAAAATCATTACTGCTGCCATCGAGCCGCAGATCACACCACAGATGAGTATTACGTTTTTCATTGTTGTCTCTGGAACTAATTAAAGGTAATGATAATTATTATTATTAATTAGGGTTGT
>NZ_JBFRVX010000150.1:0-8824 GCF_041475345.1 Vibrio sp. 10N.222.48.A3
AGGAAAGAGCCGGTGAAGGGGTATTTTTAGCCTTTCAGTACCCTGTCGAAATTCCAGGTGTCAGTAACAAACTCTTTCTAAATACAGCTCTCAACGAGGTTCGTGAATATCGAGGCTTAGAACCAATCGATCGTTTTGACTTTGAAGATCTATTGGAAGAAAAAGCGCAATTGTTGAAGATGCCGGCAAATTTACTCCAACGCTCTGTCAATGAGGGATTCTCTGGTGGAGAGAAAAAGCGCAATGACATTCTACAAATGGCGGTGCTCTCACCTGATCTTTGTATACTAGACGAGACCGACTCAGGTCTAGATATTGATGCCCTTAAAGCCGTCTCTGAAGGTGTAAACGCGCTGCAGAATGAGCAACGAGCTTTCATTTTGGTCACGCACTATCAACGTATCCTCAATTACATCAAACCAGATTTCGTGCACGTGTTGTACCAAGGAAAGATTGTAAAATCTGGTGACCACACGTTAGCTCAAGAATTAGAAGAGAAAGGCTATGGGTGGATCATTGATGAACAATAAACATTCATTGCTTGATTCATTTGAAACCCTTGTTCGACCGCATGAGTGGCAAAAAAAACAATGGTCTAAATTGCTTGGGGTTGAGTTACCGTCCCCTCAACATGAGGACTGGAAATACACGCCTCTTGACCGATTAAACGAACTAGAGCTAAGCAGCGCACCACAGCAGTCGACAGCTAACACGCCATACAACAAATTCAGTTTAGACATTGATGCTTATCGATTAGTCTTCGTCGACGGCTTCTTTTTAGCTCGATACTCCGACTGGATTCCAAAAGTTCGAGTGACTCCCACCTGCGCGCTCTCTCCAATTGAAATCGATGAGCTATCTCGTTCAATAAAGCCAGACGCTTTTACCTATATTACTGATGCTACCGCTTCAAGTGGCATATTAATCGAGGTCGAAGCGAATACGCAGGTATCGAAACCTATTCATCTTCTGCATATCAATTCCGGAAAACAAGGTGATGTATCAAGCTACAGAAGCCATATTGAAGTCGCAGATCATGCGGAAGTCACCGTCATCGAACACCATGTTTCACAAGGTAGTGGTAGAGGCGTAACATTATCTCGCTTAACACAACACGTTGGTTGTGGTGCTCACTATCATCACACTAAAATTGTCGAAGAGGCCTTAAGTCAACATCACTTCGGTCATAACGATTTGGTGATTAATGCGCATGCTAGCGCCTACTCTTGTTGCTTGCTCTACTCCGGCCAATTGATACGACATCAAGTAAGTTCAGAACTGACTGGCGAACAAGGTTTTGTCGCTATGGACAGTATTTCCCTACCTCAAGGTGAGGCAGTTTTTGATACTCGCACCTATTTGAAACACAACTCTCCCCACTGCCAAAGTGAACAAAATCATAAAACCATCGCTCGAAACCAATCTAAGTCTGTTTTCGACGGCATGATCTATGTTGACCCTACCGCGCAAAAAACAGACGGGCAAATGGACACCCACAGTCTGATTTTAGGCGATGAAGCCCAAGTAAACTCTAAACCTCAATTAGAGATTTATGCCGATGATGTCAAATGCAGCCATGGTGCAACAACAGGGCAAATCGACCCAAACCAAATCAACTACTTACGCTCTAGAGGTATCCCAAAAGAACGAGCCGAGCACATGATTACCTCTGCGTTTGTCATTGGCGTTACCGAGAGAATTAAACACCCCGCCCTAAGACAATCTGCGATAGATAAAATCAATGCGTCACTCAATAAAGGATGTCCTAATGATTGATTCGAGCGAAAAGACAAGCCCTTGGTTTAACGACTTCCCAGCTCTAAGAACTCAAGTTTACGACAAGCCTTTGGTCTATTTAGACAGTGCTGCAACGGCCCAAACCCCTCAAATCGTTATCGACCGCATGACTCAGTTTTATCAACATGATTATGCGAGTGTTCATCGCGGTGTCCATTACCTAAGCTCTAAAGCAACCGAAGAAATGGAACAAGTAAGAGAAAAACTTGCTCAGTTCATTTCAGCTAAATCCCGAGAAAGTATTGTGTTCACCAAAGGGACGACAGAGGCCATCAATCTCGTTGCGAATAGCTATTTGCGCCCTAGGTTAAAAGCGGGTGACGAAATCATCGTGACGGAAATGGAGCATCACGCCAACCTTGTTCCTTGGCAGATGCTTTCTGAAATTTATAATGTCAACATTCGTGTTTGGCCAATGGCAAAAAATGGCTATTTGAATCTCAACGACCTTGTGTCGTTAATGAATACAAAGACAAAACTGCTGGCAATTAGCCACGTATCGAATGTTCTAGGCCGCGTAAACCCAATTAAAACGATAGTCAAAGCAGCACATAAAGCAAAAGTCCCCGTGTTAGTCGACGGTGCTCAAGCTGTCATGCACGATGAAGTCAATGTGACGGACCTCGATTGTGATTTCTACGCCTTCTCTGGGCACAAATTGTATGGCCCGACAGGCATCGGCGTGCTTTATGCAAAAAAAACACACCTCGACAACATGGTGCCATGGGAAGGCGGCGGAGCCATGATCGATCAAGTGACCCTGCCTTTGGGAACCTCGTTTGGCCAAGCGCCATGGAAGTTCGAAGCAGGTACTCCGAATATTGCCGGCATTTTAGGTTTAGGCGCCGCTCTAGACTACATTGAAGCTATCGGCTTCAAAGAGATCTCTGGCTATGAAAAAAATATAATGAATTATTTGGTGGAGAGCATTAGACAGGTACCAGCAATAGAGCTCTATGGCGACGATGATAACCGCACCGGCGTTTTGGCCTTTAATATGAAAAACCAACACTCTTTTGATGTCGGTTCATTCTTAGATAGGTATGGTATTGCGATTCGTACCGGGCATCTCTGCGCAATGCCCCTTTTAAAACGACTCGGTCAAAACTCGCTGTGTCGCGCATCGATTGGCATGTATACAAGGCCCAAAGACATAGACGCCTTGTGCCAGTCACTAAAACGAATCCACCAACTATTAAGGTAATTTATGTCCCCTGAAAAGCTCCAGAGAAACTTCGAGCGATGCGTTGATTGGGAAGAACGTTATATGTATTTGATAGAATTGGGAGACCGGTTAGAGCCCTTCCCTATGGAAAAGATGAATAAAACACATCTTATCGCAGGCTGCCAAAGTAACGTATGGCTAGATCTTTACATCGGTCAACAGAATAAAATGTCGATACAAGCGACCAGCGATTCTTCATTAGTTAAAGGTTTGCTGGCGTTGGTGTTGATCGCCTATAACAACCAACAACCCGCGAGCGTTCTAGAATTCGATATTAAAGACTGGTTCCGCCAGTTAGATTTAAAATCTCAGCTTAGCGCCAGTCGGAGTCAAGGTTTAGAAGCCATAATAAAACATATTCGGTGTCACGCTCGGGCTGTTTAACCTTCAATAAACAATAGCCCAGCATGATTAGATCACGACATTTTGCTTCTTCTAAAAAGCGAACATAAAAAAGCCCCAACCTAAGTTGGGGCTTCGTTCTATCTATCTATCTATCTATCTATCTATCTATCTATAATTACAGCTTAAAACGGCTGATTTCATTTTCTAGTTCATTAGACAGTTCAGAAAGCTGAGCAGCTTGTTCTGCAGCTTGGTGCGCTTCACCTGCTAGCTCGTTAGATACGTCACGGATTCCTTCAGTGTTACGAGTAATCTCAGACGTTACTGACGCTTGCTCTTCTGCAGCAGAAGCGATTTGAGTCGCCATATCACTGATACGTTCAACAGCAGCATGAATTTGCGTTAAGCTAGCGGCCGCTGAGTTTGAGTCATCAACACTGGTTTCAGCAAGCGTTCGGCTATCGTTCATGATACTTACCGCTTTGCCCGTTGTACCTTGCAGTAATTCAATCGTTTGTTGAATTTCTTGAGTTGAACCGTGTGTACGTTGGCTCAAAACTCTCACTTCATCAGCAACAACCGCAAAACCGCGACCTTGTTCGCCAGCACGGGCAGCTTCAATCGCTGCGTTAAGTGCAAGTAAGTTAGTTTGTTCAGCAATGCCTTGGATATTGGACAAGATAGCGTTGATGCTATTGCCGTGCTCTTCAAGCTCAAGAATCACGTTCGTTGCAACTTGAACTTCTTGTGCAAGGTTTTGGATTGAGCTTTGAGTCTGTGTAACTTGACCCGTACCGTGCTCACACGCGCCAACAGCTTCAGATGAATTCTGTGCAGTTTGATCAGCATTACCCGCAATCTCTTGTGTTGCTGCAGCCATTTCGTTCACGGCTGTTGCTACCATATTGATTTCGTCTTGTTGCATCTGAATGCGAGCACTACGCTCTTCAGCTTGAGAAGCCGTTTGACGTGCTTGGTTACCTAGCGCAGCAGATACTTCGCTTAGCTTGATCACCATGGTGTGCATGTTGCCTACAAAACGGTTGAAGTTTTCAGCAAGCTTACCAATTTCGTCATCGCTCTTAGGCTCAAGACGTTGTGTAAGGTCGCCCTCACCTGAAGCAATTTCTTCAAGTGCCGCTGAAACACGGTTCAAATCACGGAATAGGAAGCTCACTAACCAGGACACTAATACGATTACGATTAACGTAATAATGACCGCCGTTGTGATCAACTGAGTAAGTAGTGTTGAGTGATTCGCTTCTTCTGTTGCTTTGTCCATCTGAACTGCAAAAATCCAGTTCGTATTAGGCACATTAGTGAAGTAAAGAAGCTTCTCAGCACCGCGCTCTTTGATGATCTCGATGCTACCCGTACGCACTGCGTTTTCGATGATAGGCATAGAAATGTCGTTTGAAAGCTGGCTTACAGGCTTAAGGCTCAGTGCTGAGTCTGGGTGTGCTAGGAATGTGCCGTCAGAGGCATCAATGAGCATTGCGTAAGCGTTGTCACCAACATCTAAGCTGATAACATCGTTGACTAGTTGATCAATAAGTACATCCGCACCAACAACACCAACAAGCTTACCGTTATGACGAACAGGTTCAGCAATCGTAACTAGAAGCGCTTGGGTAATCGCATCTTGATAAGCGGTTGTAATAATTTGCTTACCGGCTGCGTTTGCTTCCTGGTACCAAGGGCGTTGACGAGGATCGTAACCGGCGCGATTACGTTCAGGATGTGAACGGTACATTCCGCCTTCTGGAGTACCTAAAAAGATATCGTCAAAGCCACCCGCTACACGAGCTTGCTTAAGGAAAGGAACAACATCATCCTCTCGTGAAAAGTCATTAAATGCTGATGCGATATCGGTGCGGATATCAATCCAGTTTTTAATACCTTCAGATGCTGCTTCTGATACGCTTTCAGCTCGCAGGTATACGCCGTTACGAGTCTGTTCAAATAATTGGTTTGCTGATAACCAAGTTAACGCTGTTGCCATAACGACAACAGCAGATAGGCTAGCACCTATTAACTTCTGCTTAAGTGTTAGTTTCATGTCAAAGTTTCACGAGTAGTGGATAATCTAGCGAATACTACCCAATTTAAGCAAACGATTCGAGCTATTTCACAGTTTTACATCACATTATATTTGCAATAAAACCAAAAACTTAGCTTTCGCCAATTACTTGACTTTTCGCCAAATTCAAGGCGCCATTTCAACGACGATTTCTACGATATATACAGTTTTACAGGCTGTAAAATGGATAAAAAAAGGCAGGAGAGTTTCCTCTTCTGCCTTTTGTTTTACTTTGTATTCGACATCAAAAAGATGAAAAATCGAATAGTACGTAGTCTATCTTTTCTCTGTTCGCATACCCATTAGTAGGCTCACACACATCAACAATAGAATGATGGTGAATGGCAATGCTGTTGAGATTGCACCCGCTTGCAGAGCTTGAACGGCTTCAGTACCGCCAACCCACAATAGAGCTACTGCAATCGCACCTTCAAGGAACGCCCAGAATACGCGTTGAGGCACTGGCGTATCAACTTTACCACCAGCGGTAATACTGTCGATGACTAAAGAGCCCGAGTCAGACGATGTAATAAAGAATACGAGAACCAATACAACCGCAATGATTGAAAGCAGAGTACCAAACGGCAATACATCAAACATTTGGAACATTGCCAGTGATACATCAGTTAAGCCATTTTGACCTAGGGTACCAACCTTATTCACGATTTGATCAATTGCCATACCACCAAACACTGACATCCAAATGATAGTCACTGTCGTTGGAACAATCAGTACCGCTGTAATGAACTCACGAACAGTACGACCTTTAGAAACACGCGCGATAAACATACCGACAAATGGAGACCATGAGATCCACCAGGCCCAGTAGAATACAGTCCAACCATGTAACCAAGCTTCATCTTCACGACCGTGAGGGTTGCTCAACGGAATGATGTTCTCGATGTATGCCATCAATGTTGTAGGGATTGAACCTAGAGTCACTGCGTAGCCGATTAGAGCTACTAGGATAAGCAGTAGGAAAGCAACCAACATGTTGATGTTACTGATCACTTTAACGCCACCATCAATACCACGAAGTACGGATACGACCGCTAGCAAAGTTACTACGGTAATAACAATGACTTGTAACCCTAAGCCTGCCTCAATGCCGAATACATGCTGAATACCACTTGCCGCTTGTTGCGCACCAAGGCCAAGCGATGTCGCCAAACCAAACAGGGTTGCAAGTACAGCAAGAATATCAACGATGTGACCAGCCCAGCCCCACGCTCTATCACCTAAAATTGGGTAGAAGATAGAACGAATTGAAAGCGGTAATCCCTTGTTGTAAGAGAAGAAAGCCAGTGAAAGCGCCACAACACCATAAATAGCCCAAGGGTGAAGCCCCCAGTGATACATGGTTGCACCGAGTGCTAGTTTTGCAGCTTCTGGGGTATTTGCCTCTACGCCAAGTGGCGTTTCATACCAACCTGTGTAGTAAGCCGCAGGTTCTGCAACACTCCAGAACATCAAGCCAATACCCATACCTGCAGCAAATAGCATCGATAACCAAGACATGAATGAGTAATCTGCCGTTGCATCAACACCACCAAGGCGGATTTTACCAAACGGAGAAACAATCAAGCCTAAGCAAAAAATAACGAAAATATTGCCGGACCAAATGAACAACCAATCAAATGAATTGATAATTTGCCATTTAACACCATCCAATGCTGACTTTGCTGAAGCGGTATCTGTAAGCAGCACACCGATCAAGAACAAAGTGATGAGTCCCGCACTGATACCAAACACTGGGTTATGAACGTCAAAACCCCATTTTTGGACGTTATCTTGACCAACAGTGTAATCCGTACTGTCGATACTGTATTTATCTATACCTTTAGTCATTATTCCTCTCTACGGAATACTTATAAGGTCTGTTGACCTCATATCCCTAACTTTCCTGTGACTGAATCACAAACTCGAACATACGATCCAAGTAGTACAAGCTGTTGTCACGATAATTCAAATACTTGGATGTCTGAAGTTTAGCAGGTTAACTTATTGTTTTCAGTAAACTAGAATCAGTTCGATGGATTTTCAAACAAAATATAGGTAATCACTTATATTTGCGGCGAAAAAAAGGCCGACTAAGTCGGCCTCTATTTGAAAAAATACTTTTAGCTCAAAGCACTTTGCTGCTTAACCAATTGATTCTCTGTACGTAAACCAAGAAACAAACTTAGGCACATAAGCAATAATATGAAGGCAAATGGTAGTGCCATTGAGACTGTTCCAGCTTGTAATGCCTGAATAGATTCAGTACCACCAACCCACAGTAGAACCGCCGCAATCGCACCGCCCATCAATGCCCAAAATACACGCTGTGGAACAGGTGCATCGACTTTACCGCCAGAAGTAATGCTATCAATAACCAATGAACCTGAGTCTGATGAAGTGATGAAGAACACCATAATCAAACCAATCGATACCACTGAAAGCACTGAGCTCATTGGCAGCGCATCATAAGTGTGGAATAGAGAAAGTGTAATATCTTGCAGACCGTTTATACCAATCTCACCCACTTTATTCGCCACCTGGTCAATCGCAATACCACCGAAAATAGCCATCCAAATGATAATGACAGACGTCGGGATAAATAAGACTGCAACGATAAATTCACGAATTGTACGACCTTTAGAGATACGAGCGATGAACATGCCTACGAATGGTGACCATGAAATCCACCAAGCCCAGTAAAATACCGTCCAACCTTGCATCCATGTTTCATCATCACGACCATGAGGGTTGCTAAGAGGAATAAAGTTCTCAATGTAGCCCATTAGCGCGGTTGGTATCGCCTTAATACCCGCCATGCCACCCGCGATAGTTACGAAGATCAGCAAGCCTAATGCAACAACCATGTTGACGTTGCTTAGAACCTTAACACCACCGTTAATACCGCGAATCACCGACATTGTTGCCAACAGTGTTACCACTGCAATAACAATAAGCTGCATACCAATACCGCCATCGGTACCAAATACATGGTTAATACCGCTTGCGGCTTGCTGTGCACCTAGGCCAAGTGATGTTGCAAGGCCAAACAATGTTGCAAGTACTGCGACAATATCAACGATATGACCAAACCACCCCCAAGTTCTGTCACCGAGTAGCGGGTAAAAGATTGAGCGAATAGAAAGCGGTAATCCTTTATTGAAAGTAAAGAAGGCAAGAGACAAAGCAACAACGGCGTAGATTGCCCAACCGTGCAAGCCCCAGTTGTAGATGGTTGCACCGAGTGCCAACTTAGCCGCTTCAGGAGAATACGCTTCAACACCGAGCGGTGTTTCATACCAACCGGTAAAGTAAGCAACGGGCTCTGCCACACCCCAGAACATGAGGCCAATACCCATACCTGCAGCAAATAGCATCGA
>NZ_JBFRVX010000151.1:0-4949 GCF_041475345.1 Vibrio sp. 10N.222.48.A3
ATATTCGAAAATAATAGAATCTGCCATCTTGTATTAGCGATTAGTGGTGTAAGTACACAATCGCGAATAAATTAATCTCATTACGTTAACAACAAGTTGTTATTGCGTCTTCTTACGTGAAAATTTAGAGCAAATAGTCTTTACTCTAAGATCATAAACGTGGTCACGAACCATCTAACAACAAATTCGAAAACATCTTTGATGGCTTAAACATTCCCACCAACATCTGTATTCTCCCTCGCACTGATCTATTTCCCTCTTATCGAAGTACAAGTTAATTAATAATTCGATATAAATCGCTCTATTGTTTGAGATTATTGTCTACAGTTTTATAGAGCTTGTCGCTTCGGTAATAGCCACAAGTAACGACACCTTTTGATGGTTAGTTTTGGTTATAAGGAAAGGAAATGGAAAGCCCTATTGTCACACTCACACAGGCCAGCAAAAGCTTTGTTGATGGTAAAGACACTCATAGCGTGTTGGACAATTTCGATTTCGCTTTGGCGACAGGGGCAAGCGTGGCTTTGACAGGGGCGAGTGGCAGTGGGAAAAGTACTCTGCTGAATATCATTGCGGGGTTTGAACCTCTATCCGGTGGCGAACTATCTGGTGGAGAATTGTGGCTCGATGGCGAGAACACATCAGATTGGAAAGATCCACAGTGGAGCCGATTCCGCCATCAAAAACTAGGCGTTATCTTTCAACAGTTCAACTTATTAACGCCACTCAACGTAAAACAAAACATCGCGTTTCCTCTCCATTTAAATCAACAGAAATGGAGCGACTGGTGCGATTATTTAGTTGATGCATTGGGCATCAGTGAGCTACTCGAAAGACACGTATCCGCACTCTCTGGCGGTCAGCAACAACGAGTCGCAATAGCGCGTGCGCTAGCCCATAAACCTAAGCTATTGCTTGCCGACGAACCCACAGGCAACCTCGACCACAAGGCAGGCATTGAGGTGATGAAGTTGCTGAGTGAAATCACCACACAAGGCAACACTGCCGTACTTTTGGTTACGCACAGCCCAGAATGTGCCAGCTTTATGCAGACAAAATTGGTGTTAGATGATGGTTGTTTAAGGAACGCGGAGCTAACCCAAAGAGTAGCAACGTTGTGAGTAATCCAATGAAACAAACTGGCTTCGCACAGAACCAGCCCACCCATACCAAACTGACTCTGAATCTATTCGCGGCACACTACCGCCAGTCGCCACTGCAAGCCGCAGCGATTCTGATCGGCATTGTGCTGGCGGTCACCTTGTTTGTCGCGGTGCAAGCCATCAACCTCAATGCCAAGCGCAGTTATGCAGAATCGACCGAGCAACTTAGCGCCCAAGCGCAGAACCTTATCATTCCACCAGCAGGGCAAAACTATTTGCCGGAATCGCTCTACTTCACCTTAAGACAAAGTGGATTAAGCGCAGCGCTGCCCGTGATTGAAGGGCGAATCAGAGACGAACAAGGCCGACGCTGGTCAGTTCAAGGCAGTGAGTTGATCGCCGCCCTCACTTCAAGATCTCGTCACGCTCGTGTCGACGAACAAAGCAACACTCAAACCAAAGAGCCAAACATTTCCCTGTTCGACAAGGCCTTACCTTTGCCGCAACTCTTAGCGGGTGAACCCATTGTGATGATGAGCCAATCTCAGCACCAGAGTTTGGACGAAGTGGACACGCTCACTTTGGATGAAGTACTCACCAAGGTTGTGGTACTGCCAGATGAATGGCAGCTCGGTAGCCGAATGTTGATGGACATTGGGTTCGCTCAGCAACTGCTGAACAAGCAAGGGGAACTGAGCTATATCGCTATTTTTGACACTAAGAGCGACACTAACAGCAATACTCAGGATAAGTGGCAAAGCCTTATCGACAAACAGGGGCAATGGATTTCCAACAACCAAAGTACGGATCTCGGTTCAATTACCGATAGTTTTCACCTCAATCTTACCGCCATGAGTTTGTTGGCGTTTTTGGTTGGTTTGTTCATCGCTTACAACGGCGTAAAATACAGCTTGCTCAAGCGTAATCGGCTGTTGGTACAAATTCAACAAGCTGGAGTTGCGCCAAGCATCGTGTTTTCTGCTCTGCTAATCGAGCTCACGGTTTTAGTCACACTAGGCGCATCACTTGGTTTCATTCTCGGCATTCAACTCAGCCATTGGCTGCATCCCACCGTCGCGATAACGCTTGAGCAACTTTATGGTGCGACACTGCTTCCCGGCACATGGCAGTGGCAATGGTTAGTGCAGGCACTGCTACTCACGCTGGCCGCAACGCTTGTCGCGTGTTGGCAGCACTTTAAACAGCGAGTGCGACAACCCCTCTCTTCCCATGGCGGTTTCTATCAAGCGCCGGAAGCGTCTAACGAAAATCAGCTGTTTGTTATAGGGTCAGTATTAACCATTGTCGCGTTAGCAGGGTTATGGCTGAGCGAACATCATCGCTTCACCATGGCATGGCTCGGTGTGTTAGTGGTGTCGATTCCTTTGTATTTGCCCAAAACACTCAGCGTGCTAGCGAACTGGAGCGAAAAACGTACCCAATCGGGGTTAATACAATATCTGTTCGCTGAGCTGCGTGAACTTATCTCCCCTCTCTCCCTCGCCATGATGGCGTTGCTTCTCGCTGTCACCGCAAATGTGGGAATGAATACCTTAGTCGGCAGCTTTGAATCCACGTTGAAGCAATGGCTTGAACAGCGATTACATGCCGATATTTACGTTAGCCCTGCCCAAGGTGAAATCGCGAATGTGGAACGTGCGTTAGAGCAGTTTGAAAATGTTGAAACCGTTTATAAGCAATACTATGTCAACGATAACTTACAGGGCTTGCCGACTTTGCTCGGTACCAAAGACAGAGACACACTTGAGCAAACCATGGTATTTCAATCCCACCTTGATGATTTCTGGACGCGCTTTTACCAAGGTGAATTCGTGGCGATCAGCGAACCCACTGCGGTGAAGCTCGGGTTGTCCCTTGGAAGCCAACTCAAGCTCGACTCGATCCAAAACAAAACACTCATCGTCGGGGCGATTTTCCACGATTATGGCTCACCGAATGGTGAAGTGTTGCTTGCACCTAATTTATGGCTCGAAAGCGGGTTTACTGACTTACCCACCAGCTTGGGAATCAAAGCCTCTGGCGACCCACAAGTGGTGTACGAACAGCTACGCCAACAACTCAATTTGCACCCTAGCCAGCTTTACGATCAAGCACAGATAAAATCGATCGCTTTAGATATCTTCTCACAAACTTTTGCCATCACTCGGGCGCTTAATGGCGTCACTTTAATGGTGGCGGTGATAGGGTTGTTCTGCGCCTGTTTCATGTTGCTCGATGCACGCAAAGCCGCGATTGCAAGGTTGTATGCGCTCGGTGTTAGTCAGAAAAAATTGATGGCGATGGTGGTCGGACAAATCGTTGTTCTGGTCGCCTTCACTCTGGTTATCGCCTTACCACTCGGCGCTATGGTCGGTTATGTGTTGACGGACATCGTTACCCTGCGCGCCTTTGGTTGGAGCTTAAATTACGTATGGAATTGGAGTGACGCACTCAGCATCGCAGCCATCACCATTCTAGTGGCTGTGTTTGCGACCTTGATTCCACTGTGGCGTTTGGTCAGTAAACCCGTGGTATCCAGTTTACAGAGCGAGGTGTTGTGATGAATCGAACAATGAGAGTTTTCGTTCTCACACTTGGCATCTTGCTCCTTTTAGGGTATGAGGAGTCAACTCAACCATCAGCTCAAAATATGGGTTCGATACTTGGCGCAGAAACACAAACCGAGAATGAAACGGCAATCGATCAAGCGCAATTTTCTCCGGTAGTAAAAGGTATCGAGATCACCTTCCCTGCCGACCATCAAGCACACCCTAATTTTCGTCATGAATGGTGGTACTTAACCGCAAACTTAATTGATGAAGACGGCAATGCGTTAGGCGTGCAGTGGACACAATTCCGCTTCGCGGCTGCACCACTGGAAAGTGGCAATAGCACTAAGAAAACTACGTGGCAAAGTCAGCAAATCTACATGGCACACAGCGCAGTCACCACTAAAGATAAGCACTACGCCGATGAAAAGTGGTCACGTGACCAAGCTGAACTGGCGGGTGTCAGCACTTCCCCATTTCGTGTCTATCTTGATGACTGGCAATGGAACTCTTCAAGCGATGATCTATTCCCCGCAACCTTGGACGCTAATTCAGATCAGTTTGGCTACTCGCTTAAGTTAACCAGCAACGCGCCTTATCAAAAGCAAGGCGTACAAGGCTACAGCACTAAAAGTAGCGATGGCAAAGTGGCTTCCTACTACTACAGTCAACCATTCATTAATGTATCGGGCGAGGTAACTATTGATGGAGTAACCCATCTGGTTTCTGGCAAAGGTTGGATAGACAGAGAATGGAGCTCTCAGTTTTTACTCGACTCGCAACAAGGTTGGGATTGGTTTGCGCTAAGGCTGAGTGATGAAACCAGCTTGGTGGTATTTCAACTTCGAAACTCAACAACAGGCAAAGCCAGTTATTCCCATGCAAGGCTGATGAAACAAAATGGCTCTGGCATCGCGATTAAGCAGCAAGACATCCGCTTAACCGCTATCAAGCAAACAGAAATCGACGGACGCGATTATCCAACAGAATGGCAAGTTTCGATTCCAACTCAACAAATCGAACTGACCGTCTCGGCACTCAATCCAGAAGCAAAAATGCCACTGTCTGTACCCTATTGGGAAGGGCCAATCGTTATTGAAGGAACACACTCTGGTACGGGCTATATGGAGTTAACTGGGTACTAAGCCAAAGGCATGATACAAACCAATTTAATATGCAATCAGTTTATTTAAGAAAAATAAATGGTACAAAAAATAGCCGAACGCATTTATTCTCCTGCATTCGGCTATGACTTATTTAATCAGATGAGAGCTTAAACCCGGTAGCAAGCCTATTT
>NZ_JBFRVX010000152.1:0-10752 GCF_041475345.1 Vibrio sp. 10N.222.48.A3
TTCTTCATCACTTTGACAGAGTGATGAAGAAATACAAGCTCACATACAAGAGCCACCAGCTAAGAACGATGAACAAGATGAAAGCTAAGTGTAAAGGCTAATCAACATATCAAAGCCGTCGATACATCAACAATATCTCAGTGGGGAACTAGACCATGAATTACCAAATTGAAAGAAACCCGGCATTACAATTTTCGAATGCAACTTCTGATGCTATGAGGAAGCTAGGTTTTAGCAAGCAAGGTCTAATGTACCAAAGCGTTTGGGACATAACTGACAACTTAATGTCATACTTGAAGTACGACGGCGACGAACTCACCCTTCCTGAAAATCTTGTTATTTGGAGATCTCTCTGGGAGGAACTTGAATCTAACACCAAAATTGGGGACGACCACTTTGCGAACATCAACCAAGAAGGTTCGAAACGTGGTCGTAGTTATGGGTCTGAGTTTTTCACCCCCGCCCTTCACTCAGATATCATGTGCAATGTAGCAGTTGATAGCCTTATGTGCCTATCGAAGAAATTACAAAAAGATGAGCGATTGAAGATCTTAGAACCGAGCTGTGGTACTGGGGCGATACTAATGAGATTCATCAAGGCCGCTTACCATAAATGTCCTGAATTACTGCCTAGAATGGATTTTATAGTTAACGATTTGAACCGCTCTAGCACCGACGCAGTTAGCATGAACTTCATGCTGCAACAGTTAGTCGGAGTGCCACTTACTGACCTAACAATTCACAATGGCGATGCATTAAAGTTACTTCCTATGTATGAGGGTCAAATTCATTGCGTCATCGGTAACCCTCCATTCCACAAAGTATCGTCAAACAATTACCCTGCAGGAATGACTCTGCCGTGCTTCTACAATAAACCTTTAGAGTATCTATACGCTAACGGCGGCCTTAAGATCGATAGCCCTACCTTTAAAGACGTCGATGGAAAGAAGCTATCTAAATTAAAATACAACTCAACGGTCCCTCTAGATATAGCAATCACAGAAATGTCCATTAGACTACTGAAGCCACTGGGTATTTGTTCTCTTGTTATTCCTGACGGGATTTTAGCGAATAGCAAATCAAAAGCATTTCGCCAGGGCCTAATCGATGGGGCTCATAACGATTCACCTATAAACCTCCTATCAAACATGTCACTTCCTAGTACGACATTTTTACACTCAGAAACAAGCGTCAAAACATCAATACTGACCATTTCAAAAAACGTGGCCGTTGATAGTGTCATGATGGCAGTAATTGAAGACTTGGGATGGGATAGTAGAACTAAAGCATTAAGGGAAGACGACATTACAAAGGGGAATATAGACAAGCTACTCAGCGAATTAAAAAAAACCTACGCTCACTGCGTCCAGAAGACGTTGTGTGACGAAACACTTCTTACCACCAGCGGTTTGGATAATCGATACCTAGAAGCAACGAAACCAGTATTGCTTACAGCTTCAGTGCCAGTTTTTGAAAGTGGACGATGCAAGCCAGCAGAATTAATTAATATAAACCCTCACCAAGATAATATTGATTTAGCAATGAGTGTTAACTCGATTTAGCTGACAAAGGATAAAACTAACCACTCTTTCGGGTGGTTTTTTATAGGTATTATTAGGTGTTAGGCGTCAATCCAAATAGTAAAGACTTCCAAATTAGCAAAGACTTCCAAATTAGAGTATGAGAAGTGGCTAATTCATGAACTACATGCTAAAATTACAGTATATAGTGTAAACGAGGTTTTATTATGAGTCACTTCTCAGCAACTGTTCAACTTGTTCACTTTGATAGCTCGCAATACAAGAGTTTTTCTCGCGCATTACAAGCAGGGGCAGTACACACACCATCAAAACGAGTCGTTGCCTGGACTATCGAGAGTAACGATTCAAGTGAGCTCCAAGACATCGCGAGCATGTACCGAGATTTCTGTTCGGATAAAAAAACCTTTGGCTTCGTCACTTATCAAGATGCTTTTTTTCAACTAGACGAACTGGACAATATGTTGAGTTATTTAGACATGGCATTCTCTACCGCCGCTTAGAAAGTTCTTACGACTCATAGCCTCCATTGGCTTGATGTATTTATAAGCAAATGATAACGCTAACATTAACTCCGTTGAAGTAACCTAAAAATTAGAGTAATTACTATGACAAATCCTAAGACAACCAGCATTGAGTTTAACGTTGATATCCAGCTCAGTGGAATTGCTGAAGAATTAACAAAGTTTGGACTGAATTATTGCGGCGGAACCTTTAACCACCAGCCAACAAATGAAGAGTTTGAAATAACCTTATCCAAAGTTTCGTGGGTTCATGACTTAAAGAAAAATGCTGACGATATGGACCGCAAGTTAAAAGAGTCTAAAGTAACAATTAATAAGCTTGAAAAAGTACTAGAAACACTGGTTAAATCAAACTGCATAAATAACGAAGGGATTGCCATTATTGACACCCTAAAAACCATCAAGCCTTAAAGGTAAACATCATGTTAGATAATTTAGACCTAAAATCCATTCTTGTCCTTTTAAAGCAAGACATATCTATTTCCATTCCATCGGAGCGTTTGTTGCAGAACTATCCCGACTGGTGTAGCTGCCCTAACCTATCAATGGCCGGCAGTGACCTTAATGGCATTATTTTGGTTGCGGGTATTATTAATGACAATTACCCTCTTACAGAGGACGGGGTGAAACAGATCATTAGGGACACTAGAGATGCATTGTCTGAGTAGACTAACTTGAAGAGAGTTGAAAGGTAGGGTTTTAGAATTTTATCGTAAACACCAAAGCCGCGAAGCCCCCCCCTACACAGGAACAGGCAGCTGTTAACGCCTCGACAATTAACGTTTTTAAGTAAGGACCTCTTCCTTCTCGAACGCCGTCACCAGTTCAGTCAAAGGACCCCGAATTAGCACTGCTGATTGAAGCTGCTCGATTATTCCTGCTCCCTCGTCAGGTTCACATCCAAACACCGCCGTATCACTATTAGTATCCGTAAAAATACCAGCGCCAATAACTGCAGCTTTCAATTCATAAATAATGTCACCAATAAAAGTCACCTTAAGCTCTGGTTCTACAAAAGATTCCACTTGTATAGCTTCAGGCTGGATAGTTACATGATCATTTATTGCAGACTTTAAAAAGGTCAAAATATCCAGCGTATCTATTGTAGAGGCCTCCTCAACTTCAAGTACTACTTCCTCCTCAGTTGAAATGGTAACCGCATTCCGATTTCTAGGTACCTTCGAACACTGCATTCCCCTAAAATCCTCCACCTCTACAATCTCAGAAAATAGATGGGGCGAATTGGAAGTGTAATAATTGGATTCATCGGAAAAAACTTTTACCAATGCTAAAGCTCTCAGTTCATCATAACTAGGTAACTCATACACAGTGACCAGTTCTTCCTTATAAAGTTGAATTAGGTAATCTGCTACAAGGTACTTATCTATATCAATATGCTTATGCACGGTTTGGAGAAGTTCGTTATACGGCACTGTAAATCCAGTAGAACCTTTAACGTGGTATCGAGGGTCTGTGATTTCGTTCCAATAGCTTATGTGCTTATCTATGATTATAGGGTTAAGCGTACATTCTAAAGAGTCAAGAATGGAATAAAGCACCTTTGTCGATCCAGTAGTACGTAAATAGTCGATTAGTGCGCTATTTTCTATAGCAAACTTACTCAGCTCAGCATCTAAAGATCGAACATGAACACTACCCGCGCGAGCTGATTTATTGGCCCCGAAAAAGCTCTGCATTACGCAAACGTCGCTACTAAATTCCTTTTGATGCAAATTGGCAATAGCGACACGCTCTTGATAACAGCCATTGTTTGTGCGTATAAAACCACCCTTACTAGCTTCAGACATACCCAAAAAATGGACGCGAGTAAATACTGGTTGATTCTGAGTATCTTTTAGCTCAAACAACGTTTCAATGTCCTTAATATCCATTCTTAAGTTAACGGACTTTCCATTTGGAAGCTTCGCATCACATCGAGTCGGTATACCCAAAATTACTGGTGCAAAATCTATAGCTTCCAACATGTCGAGCGCGTGCTGCTGTAAATTTCCAGTAGTGATTTTATGAATAGGCATGATTAGCGAAACGGATTTCGAGAGCCTTTGAATAATGTCTCTGTTTTCACGTAACACATCAACGGCAGCGATCTGATTGAAAGGATCATCAGGTAAGACGAAATAGAAGTTATGACCGGAACCCGGGGCAAAAGTCTTGGAAATTTGTTCAACCTCCCTCAGTACTGCACCAGCATCGATGTCTTGGCCTTTTTTAATCGCATTGATGATGCCGTTGTCAAAAAAGAAAGGTTTATCTGCAAATAAGTCGAGTTTCATTCGATTCATAAGCCAATCGCACTCAGGTTTATCCTCTGCAGACTTTAAGTTAACGTTCGCAAGAGACATCCCCCTGAATTGACCTGCCTGAACAGCCCCTTCAAACTCCCCGACAGCTGATATTCCTGACCGAAAATGCATTAATTCAGCGACAGGACTCGCTTTATGTTTCAGGAGTTTAATTAATCGAGAGCGCATCACGCCGATCCCCCTAAAATCCTTACACATGTAAAATTGCTTGAAATCTTTCACCACTCCTTTGAATATCGACTTTTTTAGCATCATTTCAAACGCTTGTTGGTATGCACTTGGTAAAAATACAAACAAACCACCAGCTCTATCCTCTTCATGGATAGTTGAAATACCTAAACTCATTGCGCAATTACGAGTATGTTTTTTAACCCATTCAGCAGGAGTAACATCCACTCCCATTTGGGTGTCGTATTTTGAAACCGAAGTGTTAGCGGAAAGGAAGCCATGTTCGGCGCTCATTACAATTAAGTTAATGTGATCACTTACATCTGCAGACCCAAGATGACAACGAATGTCTTTAAACAACCTTCCGTTGTACATCTCCATTGGTTTTCCGCTACGTAACTTATCTGCTGAGCACGCAATGATAACTGTCGGCTTAATCGTTCTGTTCATTTCTAGGCTTCCATATATATTAAAGGCAGTTTTCTATCATGTACTCGGCAAAATTCGGATCAGATAAGCCAACGAAACCACAAAGGAGTTCGGGTAAAGCATTCTTATTCTTCTTGTGAAGTTCCGAGTGATATTTAATGATATGTGAGAACACCCCACCCAACGTGTAACCAAAATCAGTAAGCATTTCTTCATCAATAAGCGATTTGATGCTATTTCGCTGACATATTTCCTTAATCGCAAATTGATACATTCTGTCCATGTCATCGAGCTTTGATTGGGTCAAACTACTTTTATCCTCTAACTCCGTAGGTTCACGAACCGTAACGTGAGCCACAAACGACTCCTGGTGAAAACAGTCATGTTCTAAAGAAGTCCCAAAGATAGGTGTGACGTGATAACCCTCACCTCTTAAGCGGCGAACTCGTAAATCAGCGCCTATATGACGACGAGATGCAAAATTCTCACCCTCAGAATTGTAAATAAATACGCCGTCAGAAGCCTCCAGCTCGACTTTTACTTTCTTAATCTCTGCCTCTTCAAATACACTACAAGAGCGTGTAGGTGCCTTCTTGCGGCTGGTGGCTTCCTTTTTAGGAGCTCGACCGAAAATCACTTCACCATTTTCGTTGAAATAAGCCATTTTATTTCCTTTAACTGATGAATAGAACATAATTATAACGCGCATATGCGTTATAATACATCAAAAATTAATGCCTATTTGCGTTTATTACGACTGACGAACACCACCTCGCCGATAAACGGTAACTTAGTGCCGTGTTAGAAATTGGTGGACAGGAAAATGGAATCTGCTTATAAATCGAAGAAATATACCAATTTGGCCATAAGCACACCGCATTGAATTAACTACTGGTTCGAAAGATGTTTACATATTAAAAATGGCAAAAAGGCTAGGTTATCACCTAGCCTTTAATATAGCGCCTGATTGTTTTCAGTTCACACTTACTCTTAATCCCCCCCCCCTAGCTGTTCATTAGATGAGTCGCACAAAGGTCTGTGAGTACCGTTTCCGTTACGCTTTCGAGCGAAGGGTATTCTTTCTCTACAATAATTTCTTCCCCACTCTTGTGACCAATCACTAAATGCACTGTAGGGCTCTGCGGTTTAACTGAAATTACGATTTTCATGTTACGGTTATTCTGCAAGTAACCGACCGCCGCATTTATCTCAGGAACATACTGAACCACACCCACCGAAATCCCTCCTTCAGTTGTTTTATCAATCACGGCATGGGATTGCAGCAGTAGTTGATTGAGTTTCTCTATTGTCGTTTCCATAATCAGTCAACCCAATGTCGTCATAATTAACACCACTAGATACATAGTCTTCTATCATTGACGCAGCCGTGGTGAGCGCCGTTATGCTGATTGCTGACTAGCGGCAGCCAAGCAACGCACACCAGACGCTGTAATATGACACTGCGATGATGTTTTAAATACATCAACAATCGCTAAAATATCACCATGCTTTCCTTTCCAAAATTGTGTTTCGACATTCGGATGTTTATCAACAACGATATTTAAGTTATCTACGAACCCTTTAATCGTGTTTAATTTTTCGGTTTCCATGTCCAACCTTTCCCCTTAGATGAACTCGAAGCGATCACTTGCAGAAACACCAATCTGCACACCTGCAAATGACCATGTTTGCTTCACACCTAGTCGATTTGATTCAGCAAGGTATTCATCATAAACAAACTGAGGGACTTTCATTTCCTTGGCGCGAGTTTTTGAGCGAATATTGTATTGGTTAAGATGCAATTCCAATACGCCAGTAACACCCTTCGCCACGGTTTGTTCCGTTGTTGTCAGTAGCCAGTTTGCTAAAAATTGTCTAAACATGATTTTTCCCTTATATATTACTAAAATCGACTTTGAAGCGGCGACCTACTGGATAAGCCTCTTCGTTGTAAGTTTTTTCATACCCTTTAGCAAAAAAGGAAAGCAACCACAGAGCAAATATTTGTGGTGCTGAGTGGGGTATAAAGATCAGGCCGTCAGACACTTTTACTATTTTCATTTCTTATAAATTCCTTATTTCTAGGTTATTAGTTAAGCTCGTTCGCTTTCCAAATGATCTGTCCCTGCGAAATTTAAGTGGTTGTAAACAGTCTTAAGCTTACGCTCATCAAAGCAGTCTGTTGTTCGCTTGCCTAATTCTCGATACAAAAAGCGAGATTGTTCTCTTCGATCTAATTCACTGTAAAAAAATCCAAAGACTTTGAAATTATCGTTAGTGTAATCCAGTAGCGCTTCAACTCTTTGCTGACCATCAATTAGACAGTCCGAGTATTTAGCCAATGTGTTGTTGTCCAAATCAAGATAACCGTTCACAACAATAGAACCTATGTCATAACCTAGATAGCAAGATTCTACGAATGACACCTTTTGCGCTAAAGTCCAAACGGAATCCCGTTGCCAGTCTGGAATGGGAAATTTACCTAACATTTTTCGCGCCCACGGGTAATCTTTTTCAGAATAGCCGTGGCGTTTGTCTACTAAGTCAGAAATCATGACTCCTGATTCACTAAACTTGATAATTGGTTGTGGGATTCGATTATTCACGTATTTCTCCCTTATAAAGCTTCAGCTTCAAGTGAATGGCAAAGAACAGATATTAAATCACGCTCTAATCGAGTCGTTTTGGAGCGTTGTTCAGAGCGTTCAGATAATTTTCTAATTACACGCTCAATACGCGGTTTTCCATATCTCTCAATAAGTGCATAAGCCTGTAAATCACGGTGAGCCGAACCAATTAAACCAGTGAGACTTGCACTCAACTTACGCTTACAAAAGTTTATTGTTATGCATAAAGGAATTGAAGGTATGATAATCAGCTCACCAACCCCCCCATTTATTACCGGGTTAATAAATTCATCAACACTCAAGTTGCAATCATCAAAGGCGAAGCTAAGAGCTAAGTCCATTAGTTGAGGCTTTTTAGTTTGCTTTTGCCATACTTCAACTTTGCGCCCCAAGACCTCTGTTTCCCAAACGTGATAACTGCCACATTTAGTAATGCACTTAATCTCAACTAGCATCATTATTCCTTCTACTTAACTTTATTTATAGTAAGTTCACAAAGCTATTGTAACGCGTATATGCGTTATTTCAAGTTAAAATAATGCACATGTGCATTTTAATTATCTGATAGCCTATGCTAACTAAAAAAAGCGACCATCGGTCGCTATTTATTAACATGATCTGCTTGTTAAGTGTTTGGTGCTAACTTTGACGCGAACAGTAAAGCCTGCTCCTCAGTGATGAGTAAACCCAAATCTTGAGCTACATAAAAAGCGACGAGTTCCTGCATTTTCTTGACGACCGCTGGTGGAATAGGCCGTCCACCAGCCTCTTTAGACCATGCCGTTGCATAGCCGGAATTGTATTTCAGACCTACAGCATCACACACTTTAGTAATGGCAACCGTCTTACTTAAACCTTGTGCATTCGTCATTTCGAGATAGACTTTAGCTACGTTCATAATTACCGTTAATTTAACCTGAATTTTGAAAGAATATAGCACACAAGATGCTAGTCTCACATAAATGTACTTTTCACTATGTGAAACTCACCAACATTACTCACTTTCAAACCAATAGCCTGTAATTCTTTGCTATCCCAAACCACATCGCGTGATACCTCACAGAGTTTTGGCTCGACTAAAGACGTTTTTTTTTCAGTGTCACAATAACTACAATCCGCAGAATATAAAACCTGAGTTCCATCGAAAAGATCATAGTCGACGTAACCTAACAAACGGTCACCAACAACAAGATAGCTTTTTTTTGATTGTTGGTAGCCTAATAAATGTCTTGGCTCTTGTGAAAGCATCAGGGTAGTTAGGCATGTATCAAGATCCGTACAAATCACTATCCCTTTATTATCCACAGTAAAGCTGCTGATAACGAGCCCTGAATTGTATAAAGCGTTATAGAAATTACTGCTATCAGAATGATTAGGGAATTCTGATATATCTCCGCAGTAACCTCTTACATGCATTTCCAAAAACTCTTCAATCTCTGCAATACATTCTTCCGTATACCAAGATCTAAACTTTTTGGTAGCAAGTATATTGCCAATTTTAAAACTTCCAATTCGTGTAGTGAATTGGCCATTCATAATTACTGTTCGTAGATCAGCATCTTGCATAATCACACCATAAATCTGTAAGCCACCAGTGATATTGCTCTTGTGGCGATTGCATAGTTAATCTTCACCCGCAAGCAATAGAGTTGTAACTCCTTGCTGTAAATTCGTTTGAATTCTAATACTCTGCCCACTAATTTCATAAAAGCTCAAGACGCTATCGCTTCCATCCAAAATTGAAGCTTCGTTGAGTTGCACACCTAACTTACAAGAGTCTCCATAATCGCCAGTGGTATGCTTCAGGATACAAGCAGCTAACTCGGAACCATGACGCTCCTCACTGAACCAATCAAAAAAACCGATAGTTTGCACCAATTGACCGATATGAAATTTCGCGTCAAGTGATAAAGTAATCTTTAACATGAACATGCCTATAAAAAGTAGACGCCGCTAAATCGCGACATTTCAAGGTAATTAAGCGGCTTTAGCCGATTGGGAAGTCAGAGAATGCGCCCACTCATGAGCTATAAGATCGACAACATATTCGCTAGTATCGATTACAATTTCCATATCGATATCAGCATAGGTACCCTCAAGTAGCCCCTCTACGTCATCTAAAAAAGAAGTAGTGACTTCTGTAAACTGGGTAGATAACTCCACATCTAATTTGGATTCTTCCCCATATAGTTCAAAAACTTTTAGTCGAGAGGAATTTGAAGTTACTCTGAACTCATCGGAATAAATACCAGTTGCATCGCACCAGTAATAATGACCAGCGACTGCTAAGCGCACTACCCACTTCTCGACGGTACCAAAATGATTAACAATAGCAGCACTCGTAGCAGCTTCACCAAAAAGCCTGATAATCCCGTCCATCAGTAAAAAATCGTCATCCTTTAGAGATTGAACCCAATCATTACTACGATTACTTGCTAAATCGCCCTGAGTTAGTGACGCTAAAATCAACCCCAAGTGTTTATCTGAAAACGTTTTTCTCAGTTCAACATCAGAATTATTGATAGAGCCCACTTCTACAGATAAAGCTTTAGATGTGGCAGATTCGATAGGTGTTACAGTTGACATAAGTACCCCTTACTCACTAATTCAGATTAATGAAAGACTTGATTGGTGACATATCTGATATCTTCTTGTCTTACTGCCTTTCGTTCTTTCGCTTTTTTTAGATCTTCTTCCGACGGTGCCTTCCCTAGTTTTGCCTGATTTTTGTAACGCTCTTTTGTCGATCTAATGATTTCACAAGAGATACAAGTACCATGACAATTATCCGTATTAGAGTTATTAGCATGAAAGAATTCACGCGTCAGTGGCCAGTATTCCAAACAACTCGTACATTGCTTTTCTATGCCATCGATAGAGATAATCATCTTTCCACGCTTCAAACGGTTCTGAAGCACCCTTTCTGGTAATTCGTAGTAACTATCTGCACCAATAGCTTCAAGGATTGAAGCGTTATGACTGCGAGCGATATCAACAGGTGATTCACCCTTTGCAATCGCTTCGTTTATCAAAGTAAAGGCATGTGTATTGTTTTTGCACATAAGAATAACCTCCAGTTACATTCAGAAATGAGCGCTTCGTGCTCCGTTGAATAAAAATATACATTTATAATAATATCGCG